>CAYXXM010000219.1:0-2794 GCA_964469085.1 uncultured Haloferacaceae archaeon | reverse complement strand
ACGTCGAGCGCGGCGCCTTGTTGTGCTCACAGAGCGGGCCGCCGTTGTACACCTGCTTGTCCAGCAGGTCACAGGCACGCTTGAGGAACAGCCCCGACCAGATGTCGTCGAAGCGGCCGACGTCCCAGCGGTTGTCGTCCATCGGGAGCTGGTAGAACGCCGGGACCACCTCGCGGCGGAAGGCGAGGTTCATCGAGCAGACTGTCAGATACTGGCCCTCGGCGGCGACGAAATCATCGCCGAAATCCGCGGCACTGGTCCGGGTCTGTGCCTGCCCCTCCAGGTCGCCATCCATCAGGATGCGGACGGCGTCGAGGTCCGGAACGTTGGTCCAGAGCCCCTGGGAGGCAACCACGTCGTCGACCTCGCCGGACTCGACCGCTACCTCCTCGTCCATCGCCGCGTAGGGGTAGCCCCGCGGGTAGAGGTCGCCGTCTGCCTCGCGCAGGACGTTGACCCACGACTCGTCGGAGCTGATGGCGTCGATTTTCCCCTCGTAGGCGAGGTTCTCCATGTGGGTGCCGAAGAAGTCCTCGTCGGCGTGGGGGAGCGTGTCGTCGTCGATGAAGACGCCGAAGTCGAAGCGCTCGTTGGCCCAGAGGTACAGCAGGCCGAAGGAGGTCTGGGCGTGGCTCGCGTCGGGTATGAGGTGGCTGTACTGGCCGATGCCGTTCTCGGCGAACCACGCCTCCCGGTCGGCCCCGTCGAAGACGGCGCCGTCGACGTCGAGGTCCGCGAGCATCGCGGCCATCTCGTCGGTGTCACAGAACTCCTCGGTGACGAGGACGACGAACAGCCGGTCGGTGTCGAAGCCGTGCGTTCGCGCGTTGGCGATATACGCACGGAGACACTCGTACTCGCGAATCGTGGGGACCACCACACAGATGTCCTGTGCGCTCATGCTGGATTGGCGTTGTTTAGGCAATCCTAAAACCCTGCCGGTTTTTCGGGCGGCCAAAAACAGTTGGCGCTGCCACAGTTCTCGACGTTCCTGTCAGGTTCAGAGTCGTGATTCGACGGCCTCAGCGGCCTTCAACGAGAGCGCGGCAAGCGTGAGCGTCGGGTTCATCGCGCCGGCGGTGACGAACGTCGAACTCCCGGCGATGGTCAGGTTTGCCAGGTCGTGCGTCTGGCCGTCCGGGTTCACGACGCTCTCCTCCGGGTCGGTACCCATCCGCGTGGTCCCCATGTGGTGGTACGCCGGGCCGGTGTCGTCCGGACCCACCACCCAGTCAATGTCGGCGCCCATTTCCTCCATGATGGCGCGCTGGATTTCGTTGGCGCGGCGAATCGTTCGTTTCGTTCGTTCGTCAAGCTGCCAGACCACGTCAGGGACGGGGTTGCCGTGTTTGTCAGTTGTCGAGGGGTCCAGCCGAATCCGGTTCTCTGCCCGGGGGTACTGCTCCACGAGGGCGCCGACCGCCAGGTGGGTGCCGTACTCGTCGCGAATCCGCTCGAGCAGCGCGTCGCCGAACTCCTCGGCGCCCATCGCTATCTCTGCGGGTGCGGGACCCGCGTAGTTCAGGAACTCCAGTTTGATTGCGCCGCGGGAGGTGTCCTCGCGGTCGTAGAACTGGTGGCTCTCGCTCGTGTTGAAGCCGACGTGTTTCTGTCGGGTCGGCTCGTCGAGCCGGCCGCCGACGCCCGCGAACAGGTGGTCCATGAAGTAGCGTCCGACGGCGCCGGAGGAGTTGGCGAGACCGTCCGGGTACTGCTCGCTCGCAGAGAGCAAGAGCAGGCGCGGCGTCTCGACGCCGCCGGCGGCGAGGACGAACTCGTCGGCCTCCTGCCGGTGTTCGGTCCCGTCAGGCGTCACGTACACCGCCGCAGTCACCGCCTCACCCGCCGCGTCGTGGTCCAGGCGCTGGACCGGCACCCGGTCGAGCACCCGTGCACCGTTGTCCTTGGCGGCGTCGATATGGCGGGTTGCGTCGTACTTCGCGCCGGAGGGACAGACCGGTTGACAGGTACCATAGCCGACGCAGGCGCTCGCCGCCTCGGTCGGTTCGGAGTTCCGCGCGTTCGGCACGGAGTGGGTGGCGATGCCGAGGGACTCACACGCTTCGGCGAACAGCGAGTCGCTGTAGGAGGGTGGGAACGCTGGCAACGGGTGGGGCTGGTCACGCGGGGGCGCGAAGGGGTTGTCCGACGCGCCGGCCACGGAGAACGCTTCCTCCGCGGAAGCGTAGTACGGCTGGAGGTCCTCGTAGCTGATGGGCCAGTCCTCGGCGACGCTGACCGCCGAGTCGAGCCGGAAATCCTCCTCGTGGTGGCGCATCACCATCCCCTGCCAGTGGAGCGTCGTCCCGCCGACACCCTTCACCCGGGCGGCGTTGAGCGGGTACGCCCGGTCGCCGCTGGCGCTGAAGGCGTCGCGCTCGCCGCCCATGTTCCAGAGCGGTTCCGGTTTTCCGGGTCGGAGATGAGTCTCCATGCGTTCCTCGTGGTCCGCGGGGCCGAATCGGGGACCCGCCTCGAGGACCACCACGTCGTGGCCCGCGGCGGACAGGTTCCACGCAATCAGCGCACCGGCAGGCCCAGCGCCGACGACGCAGACGTCGGCGTTTTGCGAGGGGGTTCGGTCGGCGCCAGTCATTGCGGGCCCCGTTGATAGCTACTCGTTCCACCGGGATATCCCGGGGGGTTCTCAAGTCCGGCAAGGGACGCGCCGGTCGGCGTCGCGTAGAAGGCGTACAGCAGGTCGTTGACGAGGTAGTAGCGCACCCGCTGGGGCTCGCTGCCGTCGGGCACGGGCTCGGCGGTGGCGACCGGCATTTCGTCGAGCGCCGCCCGG
>CAYXXM010000218.1:0-2806 GCA_964469085.1 uncultured Haloferacaceae archaeon | reverse complement strand
GAGGCAACCTCCGACGTCGACACCGAGACGGAGATGCTCATCCAGCGCTCCATCGACAAACTCACCGAGGACCGCACGACGTTCGCCATCGCCCACCGCCTCTCGACCATCAAGGACGCCGACCAGATTATCGTTCTCGAAGGCGGTCATATCGCCGAGCGCGGCACCCACGACGAACTCATCGAGTCCGACGGGCTCTACGCCCATCTCTGGGGCGTGCAGGCCGGCGAAATCGACGAACTCCCCGAGGAGTTCATCGAACGCGCACAGCAGCGTCACGCAGAGGCCGACGTTGACGTCGACGATATCGACTGACTGAGCTGTCGACGCTATCGCCCCCTCCTCAGAGCGTCACACAGCACCGCAGGCTACAAGCGACCGCCACCCCACCTCCGGGTATGCATCTTGCCGACGCCGCGTGGACCGACGTTCGGGACGCCGATGCCCGGCTTGCACTTCTCCCTATCGGGTCGACGGAAGGCCACGGCCCCCACGCCCCGCTCGGGACCGACACGCTCGACGCCGAATCCGTCGCCGAAGCGGGGGCGGAGCGGTACGAGGCCGAGAGAAACGAACCGGTCGTCGTCGCCCCGCCAGTGACCGTCGGTATCAGCGAGGAACACCGCGCCTTCGACGGGACGCTCTGGGTCTCGCCGGAGACGTTCCGGGCGTACGTGAGCGAAATCGTCGAGAGTCTCGCCCACCACGGCCTGGACCGCGTGGTCCTGGTGAACGGCCACGGCGGCAACAGCGATGCGCTCCGCGAGGTGGGCGCCCGGCTCACCCGCGACGGCGTCGCGACGGTCGTGCCGTTCACGTGGTTCGAAGCAGTGGGGGAACACAGCAGCGACATGGGCCACGCCGGGCCGCTGGAGACGGCGCTCCTGCGCCACGAACACCCCGAGCTGGTGCGGGAGGACCGCATCGCAGAGGCCCGCGAGAACGGGGCCGACCACTGGGGCGACTGGGTTTCGAGCGTGAACCTGGCCTACGACAGCGACGAGTTCACCGAAAACGGTGTCGTCGGTGACCCCGCAGAGGGCGACGCCGAACGAGGCGAAGCACTCCTCGGGTTGGCGAGCGAGGCGCTGGTCGACCTGCTCGACGCGCTTTCGGAGCGGTAGCTACGCCTCGTCCTCGGACGCCTCGTCCGCGCCAGTGTCGCCCGCCCCGCCGCCGGACTCCTGCAGCGCAGACCGGAGTCCGGGGAGCGTCCCGGCGAGGTCCCCGACGTCCTCGTGGGCCGCCTCAATCTCCTCGATGAGTGCTTCCACCTCGTCGACCGTTTCCTTCAGGTCCGCAGCGTCCTCGAAGGCGTCGGCGCGCTCGCCCATCACAAACTGTTTCTTGGCCTGTCGGAGGCTCTCGCTGGCCTCGTCGACGTCCAGCGCCGAGCGAAGCGAGTTGAGCACCCCGAGCGCGTTATCGGCCTCGACATCCCAGACTGCGTCGGCCGCCGGCAGCGCCGCGCGCGCCTCGGCCAGCTGTGACTCGACGTCCGAGCGCATCTCCGCGGCCGCCTCGCCGAACAGGTCCTCCTCGTCGAACGTGGTCTGGCTCATAGGTCACCGTTGTACAGCCGTCTGTGAAAAGGGTCGCCACGGGGCGGAAGTAAAACCAGTTGCGAGCCGGCCCGAACCCGGTGTTCGCGACGGGTTCCTGGTTCAGTTCCGCCCCGCAGCCGGCGAGTCAGTCCTCGACCGAGACGAGTTGCATCAGCGGGTAGCCCTCAACCATCTCCATCTCGGTTCGGGCGACGACGCCCTCGTACTCGATGCGCATCTCCACTGCCAGCAGGCGTCCGGTGAGTTCCGTATACCCACCGGAAGACGTTTCCGCTCGCTCGCCCTGCTCGCTCGCGGAACTGCGACTTCCGTGCTCCCGGTCGCTATCGCTCCCGGGAACTTCGTCGTGGTCGATGGCGGCGTCGACCGCATCGTCGAGAATCTCGACGGTGACGGCCGCACAGTGGGGCTGGTTCTGGATTGCCTCCTCCATCGCTGTTTCGAGGGTGCGGGCGTTCGCCAGCGAGACGGGCGTGCCGGCGAACTGGTGGTAGAGCGAGCCGAACTTGATGCCCGCTTCGAAGCAGGCCTCCTGGGCGGCGGTGGGCGCGTCTGCCATGCCTGCCCTTCGTCACGGAGCGGGGAAAGCGGTGTCGGGGGCGCGCCGGACCGCACCGTATTTACCCTCGCTCGCCGCAGATGCATCCGAATGGACGACCCGGTCCTGCTGACGGGCGCCGGCGGTCGCGTCGGGCAGGCCATCCTCTCCCGCCTGGCCGACGCATTCGACTGGCGGCTCCTCGACCGTGAGCCGATTCCCGAAGCCAGCCGTCACGGGGTTCCCGCGTCCGAGACGGTCGTGGCGGACGTGACCGACGATTCCGGCGTCGCCGACGCGGTCAGCGGCTGTGGCGCCGTCGTCCACCTCGCGGGCGACCCGCGCCCGAACGCGCCGTGGGACTCCGTGCTGGCCAATAACATCGATGGCGCACAGACGGTGTTCCGCGCAGCCGTCGACGCCGGCGTCGAGAAGGTGGTGTTCGCCTCCTCGAACCACGCCGTCGGCGCCTACGAGGACGAGCGCACCCCGGAGCTCTACCGCGATGACGACGAGTTCCGGCTCGACGGGACCGAGCTCCCGCGCCCGTCGAACCTCTACGGCGTCTCGAAAGCCGGCGGCGAGGTGCTCGGGCGCTACTACCACGACCGCCACGACCTCTCAGTGGTCTGTGTCCGTATCGGCAACCTCACCGAGGGTCACCCGCCGCGGGAGTACGAGCGCGGGCAGGCGATGTGGCTCT
>CAYXXM010000217.1:0-2975 GCA_964469085.1 uncultured Haloferacaceae archaeon | reverse complement strand
CACGTCGGCGCCGAGTTCCCGAAGTTCGTCGCCGCTGACGGGGTCCGAGGCGCGGACGACGAGGAACTGGTCGCTGCCCTGGTCGCGGATGGCCTCGACGGCGGCTTTGTTCGCCTCGACGTCCGATGCGAGGATGAGCAGCACGTCGCGGTCGGCGACCGCGTCGACGACCGTGGGGTCGGCAATGTCCTGCCTGACGGCGGTGAGGTCCTGATCGCGCAGCGCCTCGACGCGGCTTTCGTCCTTGTCGAGGATGAGGACGTCCTTCCCCTCATCGTCGAGGGTCTCGATGACGGCGTGGCCAACGCTCCCACAGCCGAGAATCGCGTACGACGACATCGACGAGATGCTGACCCCCGTACTCATGTCTACTCAGGAATTCTCCCGGTGACACTTACAGCCATCGTTCGCGGGCGCCAGAAAAGGAAACCCTCTTTATCGCGCCGCCGGGAGGTGGTTGTGAGGGCCGGTAGCTCAGTTAGGGAGAGCGACGGACTCTTAATCCGTCGGTCGAGGGTTCAAATCCCTTCCGGCCCGTGACATTTTCCGCGACGCAACGCCGACGAGCAATGCGAGACCGCAGGTCTCGCTAACAGCCGGCGAAGCCGGCGACGCAGCGAGTCGGCCGCGTCGCGGGAGGGAACGTCGCCGGAAGGGATTTGAACCAGGGAGCGAGAGGTGAGCGAGCACCGCGAACGAACGGGAGCGACCGTGGTTCAAATCCCGACTCAGGTTCTCCGACCGACCCACTCAATCACCGCAATAGCCAGCCCCACCCAATCACCGCATCCGCCGGACCCCCCCAGGCCACCCGACCGAACCGACACGCAACTCACTCGTCGACCAACGCCGCCGCCAGTCCTGGCAGGCACCCCGTAACGCGTCCTTTTTCCTCGCGGAGCGTGAACAATCGGTAATGGCGAAAGTAAGCGTCGGCCTGCGTGGCTGGCGGTTCGACGAGACGGAGCTGTTCACCGGCGACGGGAACTGGAAACCCCTCGACGACCTCCCGGCTGACACGCGGGACCGCATCCTCCGGCTCGGACTGCTGGTCGACCAGCCCTGCGACGCCTGCTACCTCGTCCACGGCGAGGCCGACAAGCAGCGATGCACGCCGGCGGCCATTGTCTACGGCGAGCCGGGCGACGAGGTTCTCCTCTGTGACGACCACGAGGGCGACTTCCTCTACTGGTTCCGCGAGGACGAGGGCAGCGACCTCGCCGGCGAGGAGCGCTTCCGCGACGAGTTCCACGAGTGGGTCGCCGCGGGCAATCGTGCGCCCGATGGGTACGGCCCCGACGAGCACGTCGAACAGGCACCCGACGAACTGCCGGACCTGCCGACTCCCGAGGAGGCCCAGCGACGACTCGAGGAATCGACCGAGTACGAGGACGTGCGCTACGACATGCGCGACGCTGCCGACTGGGGTGACGACGCCGAGGAACCGCTCGACCTCGACGGCGTGGACCTCGACACCGAGTACCCGAGCGGATGAGCGACGACGATTCAGCGGCCGCTCCAGACGAAGTCGTCGACGCCCACGACCTCACGGAGTCCGAGGGCACGCCGGAGGTCACCGATTCCGAATCCGCGTCGGAGTTCACCGCTTCCGAATCCGCGCCGGATATCTCGGTCTGTATCGTCGACCCCCAGACCCCCGGGAACGTCGGCACGATTGCACGGGCGATGAAGAACTTCGGGCTCTCGGACCTACTGCTGGTGGACCCACCGGAACTCGAACCGGACGGGGAGGCGTACGGCTTCGCCGGGCACGCTCGAGAGGACGTCCTCCCGGATGCCACGACGGTCAGCTTCGAGGAAGTCTGTGAGCAGTACCACACCGTCGGCTTCACCGCTATCACCGGCGAGGACAGCCGGAGCCACGTCCGGTTCCCCTACACCACTCCTGCTGAGCTATCCGAGTCGCTCCGCAGAGTGGCGGGTCCGGTTGCGCTCGTGTTCGGCCGCGAGGACAAGGGGCTCTCGAACGAGGAGCTGGAACAGCTGGACGAGGTTGCGGCGGTCCCCGCCAGCGAGGAGTACCCCGTGATGAATCTCGGGCAGGCCGCCACCGTGGTGCTGTACGAACTCCGGACGCTCACCGTACCGGGCACGCAGTTACCGGACGTGGAGCGCCACCGCGCAGACCCCGAGGAAATCGAGCGGCTCCACGCGTACTGGGACCGGTTTCTGGATGCGATGGGTCACCGCGCGCACAAACACGCGAAGACCGAGCGGCTGTTCCGCCGGCTCATCGGGCGCGCGGACCCGACCGACCGGGAGGTGACCACGCTGTTCGGGGTGCTCCGACGCGCAACCGAACAGTTGGAGGAGCGGACGGACCTCCTGGACTGTCTGGACGAGGAGGACGAACTCCGGCGTTGAACCGTAGTCCGCCGCCGAATCA
This sequence comes from uncultured Haloferacaceae archaeon, assembly GCA_964469085.1. Taxonomy (GTDB): domain Archaea; phylum Halobacteriota; class Halobacteria; order Halobacteriales; family Haloferacaceae; genus Halolamina. The sequence continues at coordinate 568 of CAYXXM010000217.1, read as the reverse complement.
ATCCGCCGCGTGAACCTCGACGTTGCCGGTGGCGAGGTCGTTCTGCTGCACCGGCTGGGGCTGTTCGTCACGCAGTCGCTCGACTGGGTCGACGTCAGTCGCCAGCGCGAAGCCGCAGAGGACGAGGAGGAACCCGCCAGCGGTCGTCGCCGTCGGCGCGTCACCGAGGACCGCCCAGGCAATCAAGGCCGCCGTGATCGGTTCGAGATAGGCGACGAGGTTTACCCGGACCGGCCCGATGCGGGAGAGCAGTTCGAAGTAGGCGAGATAGCCGACGACGCCGGCCACGAGTGTGAGATAGAGGAACGGGAGCAACGCGGGACCGGCGACGATGCTGGTCGGGAGTGTCTCGCCGCGTGCCACCGCGCCAGCGACGAGCAGCGTCGACCCGAGTAGCATCCCCCACCCCTGCAGTGCCGCGGCAGGAAGGCCGCTATCCAGCGCACGCAGGCCGACCGAGCCGACGGCGAACAGCGCGACGCCGCTGAAGACGAGAGCAACGCCGGCGAGCGGAACGCTGCCGCCACCCGGGTCGGCGATGACCGCGACGCCCGCGAGGCCGAACAGA
>CAYXXM010000216.1:0-3028 GCA_964469085.1 uncultured Haloferacaceae archaeon | reverse complement strand
GTAAACGTCCACGGCGGCGAGATGAAGGTCTGTCCCGGGCGGCTGGACGACGCAGTTTCGGCGCTGGACGAGCAGCTCAAATCCGACTATCTCGACCTCGGTGCGTTCGCCACGCCCTACCGGCAAGATGGGCTGAAAACGCTCGCGTACGACCTGCTCGCTGACCGGAGCTGGGCCGTTCCGGACGCGATTGTGCTTCCGGCGTCGACCGGCGAACTCGTGGTCGGCGTCGTCTCGGGACTGCGGGAGTGCCGGGAGCTCGGTCTCGTCGACGAGATTCCGCCAGTCTACGCGGTCCAGCCCGCTGGCAGTGCGCCGATTGCCGCAGCGTGGAACGCGGACCGCGAGGAACCCACCCAGTGGGAGACGCCAGACACCATCGTCGGGGAACTGGAGGTGCCCGACCCCCCGGGGGGTGCGCTCGCCCTGTCGGCACTGGCGGAAACCGGCGGCGGCGCGGTGGCTGTCGAGGACGACGAGGCGATGGAGAGCGCCGTTGCCGTCGCGTCGACGGAGACGGTCGAGATGGGGCTGGCCGGCGGTGTCGCCGCCGCAGGGCTCTGGACGCTCGCGGACGACGGAACCCTCGGCGAGGAGGCCGACGTCGTACTGGTGAACACCGAGACGGCGACGAAAACGCCGGACGTGCTGCGCAGTCACCTGATGGGGCAGGGGGTGTAGTGCTGCCAGCATGGCGCGAATCCCAGGGCCTACTCGATGTGGAGCGGGTGCCAGTCCCGTACCAGTATAGTCGTCCGAGCGCCGTGCTCGTCGTCGACGCCGGCGTCGTTGCCGTCGTGCGCCGGCGCGATGCCGTTGGGTCGGCCTGACTGCAATCGTGGGGCGGCCTGTTGGAAGGGACTACCCGACGGGAACTGGCGGCACTCGCGACCGGCTTCACCGGGGCTTTTGGGCGGGCCTGCAAAGCGAGGATATGGTACAGAGCGCACTCGTCATCGGGGGCACCCGCTTCATCGGCCGACACACCGTCGAGGACCTGCTCGCCCACGGCTACCACGTCACGCTGTTTAATCGCGGCAACCACGAGAACCCGTTCGCGGACCGCGACGGCGTCGACCACATCGAGGGGGACCGCCGCGAGGAGACGGACCTCAGAGCAGCGGCGCTGTCGGCCCGCCCGGACATCGTCATCGACTGCGTCGCCTACTACCCCGAGGACGTGGCGGTCGCCGTCGACCTTTTCGCTGACGTGGACGGCTACGTCTATATCTCCTCCGGCGACGCATACGCCGAAGAGCAGATTCCCAAACGGGAGGATGCGACGCCGATGCGGCCCTGCACCGAGGAACAGGCCGTCGACGACTCGGGCGAGACCTACGGCAACCGCAAGGCCGAGGGCGACCGCATCGTCCAGCAGGCCGCCGCGGACGGCGTCAACGCGATGTCGGTCCGGCCCTGCATCGTCTACGGTCCGTACGACTACACCGAACGGATGGATTACTGGCTCGACAGGGTGGAAACCCACGACCGGGTGGTCGTTCCGGGCGACGGCCAGAACCTCTGGCACTGCGCCTACGCGCCGGACGTCGGGAGCGCGCTGCGCACCGTCGCCGAGGCGGGCGAGCCGGGGGAGTTCTACAACTCGGCGACCGCCGCGCTGTCACAATCGAGGAGATGCTCGACCTGATGGCCGACGCGATGAACACCGAGGTCGAGGTGGTCCATGCCGGCGAGCGCGAACTCGCCGCCGCCGGACTCGAACCGGACGACTTCATCCTCTATCGGGAGTATCCGCACCTGCTTGACACCGCGAAGCTTGCGTCGCTGGGCTGGGAGTCGACGCCGCCCGAGGAGGCAATGGCCCGCACCGTCGAGGAACACCGTGACTCCGACCGCGACGGCGCCGAATACGACCCCGGACGGGAGACGGAGGAGGCGGTGCTGCAGGTGCTCGATACGGTCTGAGCACTCAGCGTCAGCTGCTGGGTACCGCTCGTCATTCCCCAGTACCGACCGCTGCCGTTGCCGTTCCCCTACTCGGACCTCAGCGGCTGAACGGTGCCGAGAAGCACTTTGAACTCCGCGCCTGACCGGTGCCGTGGAGTACTTTGAACTCCGCGCCTGACCGGTGCCGCGAAGCACTTTGAACTCCTCGGCTGACCGTTGCCGTGGAGTACTCAGAACTCCTCGGCTGACCGTTGCCGCGGAGTACTTAGAACTCCACGGTCCGACCGTCAACGTCGACGCCCGTGACCTCTTCCTCCAGCCATTCGCGGAACCACTTCACGCGCTTGAGCCGCTGGTGGGCGATGGACTCCCCGATGTCACTTTCGACTCTGTCGGCGTGCTCTCGCCCCCGCTCCAGCACGCGGTCGACCATCTCGGGTGCCTCCATGTGGCTCCGGGACTCGTAGCCCATCCGGAGGAGCATCAGCACGGTGCCGTTGGCGCCGACCTTGTCGAGGACGTCGCCCTCGATCAGGCACTGGGTCTCGAGGGACACGTCCGATAACGGCCCCTGGTAGGAGTGGGCCTCAACGACGCCGCAGACCTCGTCGATAAACGAGTCCGGATACTCACCCCGGGTCTCGAGATACTCGCGTGCGACGCGAGCGCCCGCCTCCGTGTGGACGTCCTGTTCGGCCTCCAGCTTCGCCACGTCGTGGAAGACGGCGGCGATCCGGACGACCGGTACGTTCGCGCCTTCTTCGGCGGCGATGCGCCCGGCGATGTTAACCACGTTCCGGATGTGGTTGAAGCGGTAGTCCGCGGAGTGCCACGGGTACCACCGCATCCGCCCGCCGTCCTCCTCGCTCTCGACGCTCGCCGCGAGGTAATCGTGGACGAACTCCTCCATATCGGCGAACTCCTCGGCGGAGACGGGCGACCCCCTTATCTCGACTCCCACGGCCCTCCTCCCGGTGTTGCGCTGCGACGTTCGTGTTTCATTACTGTAGTAGAAGCCGCTTTCGCTCTTAGGCGTTACGGGAAGCGGAACGCGTCGCAGTTCCCGCGAACGCCGCCGCCGACAGAACCGTTAGGTGCCTCCCCCGCCTCGCTCCGGGCA
>CAYXXM010000215.1:0-3033 GCA_964469085.1 uncultured Haloferacaceae archaeon | reverse complement strand
CGGGACGTCGAAGGAGGAGGCCGACGAGCGCGCCCGTGACCTCATTGAGCGCGTGGGCATCGACCCGCCGCGTGCCGACGACTACGCCCACGAGTTCTCGGGCGGGATGAAACAGCGTGCGGTCATCGCGATGGCGATGGCGTGCAGCCCGGATCTGCTCATCGCCGACGAGCCGACGACGGCGCTGGACGTCATCATCCAGGACCGCATTCTGGAGGAACTCGAGGAGCTCCAGGAGGAGTTCGACGTCTCTATCATCGTCATCAGCCACGACATCTCGGTGATGGCGGAGATCTGTGACCAGCTCGGTGTGATGTACGGGGGCAAGCTGATGGAGGACGGCCCGAAGGACGAGGTGCTCCAGTCGAGCGCCAACCCCTACACGCTGGGGCTGAAAAACTCGTTCCCGACCATCCAGAGCGACCAGGACCTCGTCTCCATCCCGGGGTCGCCGCCGACACTGATCAACCCGAGTGAGGGCTGCCGGTTCGTCGACCGCTGTCCGTTCGCGGTCGAGGAGTGTCGCACGCTACATCCGCCGAACTTCGACGTCGACGTCGCCGAGGCCGAGGCGAATCGGCAAGAGGCCGAACCTGGCTCCCACCGCGCGGCCTGCTACCGCGTCGACGACGTGGAAACCATGCGTGAGAACGCGACCAGACGAGAGACGTGGGACGAGAAGGTGATACAATGAGCGGTCGCGAGGAACCACTCGTCGAACTCGACGAACTGAACAAGTGGTTCGGCACGTCCGTGGGTATCACCGACCGCATCCTGGGTCGGGAGCCAAGCCCCGTCCGGGCAGTCGACGGCGTCGACCTCGACATCATGGAGGGCGACGTGATGGGTATCGCGGGCGAGTCCGGGTGTGGCAAGACCACGCTCGGAAAGCTTCTCGTGAAGCTTCACGAGCCAACGTCCGGCGCAGTTCGCTTCGACGGCGCCGACATCTCACAGCTCTCCGAGGCCCAGGAGCGGGAGTTCCGCAAGCGGGTCCAGATGATCTTCCAGGATCCCTTCGAATCGCTTAACCCCCGGATGACCGTGCTGCAGTCGGTCATCGAGCCGCTGGGCATCAACGAGATGCTCGACACGTACAGCGAGCGGCGCGACCGCGTCATCGAGGTGCTCAACGACGTGGGGCTCTCACCTGCGGAAGCGTATCTGGACAAGTTCCCCAAGGAGCTGTCCGGCGGGGAGCTACAGCGGGTGGCCATCGCCCGTGCGCTCGTCGTCGACCCCGAGTTCGTCGTCTGCGACGAGCCGGTGTCGATGCTGGACGTCTCCATCCGGGCCGGCGTGCTCAACCTGATGAAGGACCTGCAGGACGAGTACGGGCTGACGTACGTCTTCATCAGCCACGACCTCTCGCTAATTCGGTACATGTGCGACCGGACCGCCATCATGTATCTCGGCAACGTCATCGAGTCGGGGCCGACCGAGGAGGTCATCGAGAACTCAAAGCACCCGTACACCGAGGCGCTATTCGACGCCGTCCCGGACATCGAGGTGGGCGAAGAACGGCGACGAGCGAACGTCTCCGGCGAGGTACCGAGCCCGCGGAACCCGCCCTCGGGCTGTCGGTTCCACCCGCGCTGTTCGTACATCATCCCGCCGGCGGACTGGACCGGCAGTCAGGACGCCTACCGGCGGGCGTTCCAGTTCCGGCGCCGGGTTACGGCAGGCGACCTCACGCCCGAAACCGCCGAGCGTGACCCCGAACAGACCGACCAGGCCACGCTCGTCGACGAACTGATGGCGAACGGGCTTCGGCTGGAGGTACCCGAACAGCACCGCGCTGAGAGCGAGACAATCACCGGCGTCGACCCGAGCGAGGTGGATCTCCCCCACGACGTCCGGCAGATGATTCGGGAGGCCTGCGAGTCCATCGCCGCCGGCGACGACGAGGCGGCACAGGAGCTCGTGGAGGGCGAGTTCGTCTCGCTCTGTGAGCGCGAGCCGACAGAGCTCATCGACCTCGAGAACCAGTCTGCGGCGTGTCACCTCTACGACGAGGTTAAGCCACCCGAAACCGCCGCGGAGCCACCCGCTGCGGCCTCTGACGACTGACCGCACCGAACTCCGTCTCACCCGGTGCGAAACCGGTCACCCGTTGCTCGCCGTTCTCCGACAACAGAGTCATAATCCTTACCCGGCTCAGCACCCAGAAAGCAGTATGGCAACACGGAACGAAGCCCTCTCGTTCTGGGCCGACCGTCCGGCGACGTCCGGCGTGTTCCTCGTCCTTCTCGTTCTCACGGCGATTCTGTTCGCGAGCGTGTTTCCCGCGTATCTCACGCTGGAGTCGTCCCACCAGGTCCAGGTCGAGACGGCCGGCTACGCGCTGAGCGACGACGGAAGCGAGTTGACGGTCACCGTTGAGCTAACGAACCCGCTCCCGGACGCCGTCTCAGTCGAGTCACAGTCGGGGACCTGGGAGGTCGCGGTCGGCGTCGGTGAGGAGCGCTACAGCGAACTCAACGGTGCGGATGTCGACGGAACGACTCTCGAAAGCGGTGAAAGCGACACCGTAACCATCGACTTCACTATCCAGGAGGAACATCGCGACGAGATCGGCTCCGCGCTGGAGGCGGGCGAACTCACACTCATCGGCCACCTGGACTCGCTCGTCGTGGAGGGCCAGACGGAGATCTCCGTCCAGGGGATGGTGGTGACCGATGGTCAGTGAAACCGCCCGCGGTCAGCGGCGGACCCGGGCGATCTGGACCGGGCTCGTCGTCGGCCTCGCCGGTGGCGCACTGTCGTTCGTGTATGACCAGCCCGAACTGCTCCCCGCGGGCGTGGAGGCGTGGTACGTGCTCGGCCTGATGGCGCTGCTCGGCGCGCTCGTCTCTCCGCTCGTCGGCCATCTCGGCCAATCTGCGCTGTCGCTGCTGCTGGCCCACGTCATCGCCCTCGGCGTCCACGTCGTGGCGGCGCTCTCTCCCGTGGCCTACTTCGACGCGCCGGCGTACATCCTGCTCCACATCGCCATCACGCGTCGACTGGGTGATACGGTGGTTGCGTGGCTCT
>CAYXXM010000214.1:0-3090 GCA_964469085.1 uncultured Haloferacaceae archaeon | reverse complement strand
GGGCGGTTTCGAACGTCCTCGGCGGCCAGCCGCTCGAGTTCGGCTGCAGGCACGTCGACGTCCCTGAGTGCGGTGGGACCGCGGAGGGTGACGCGCTCGGCCGGCGGGAGTTCGGCGGCGCTAACCTGGACGGTGTCGCCCACCTTGACGCCGGCGTTGGCGCGGCTGTCGGCGTCGATTCGCACCACGCCCTCCGAGACGTCGCCGCGGGCCGGCCAGAGCTTCGCCACCGTTTCGCGCTCGCCGGCCACAACCACCGTGTCCCCCGAGAGCAACCCCAGTTCGGTCCGCGCGGACTCGGGGAGCCGGGCGATACCCCGACCGGCGTCACGCTTCTCCGCCGCCCGAACCGTCAGGCGAAGTTGTTCGGTCATTGGAACCTCTAAAGCGCCCGGAGGGTATCAGGGTATGGGATTTGCCCCGACTGACTGCATCAGAGCCGGACTGTCCACGCCACCGACCGCGCACCACTGCACCGTTCCGGCCAGCGTCCGCTGGAGCTACCAGAAGCTCTTGGTCCGGGCGTACTGACGCTCCTGTTTGAGGATATCCCGGTAGAACTCCGCGTCGCTCTCCCGGAACTTCGCGATGATGCGGGCTGCCGTCTGCGGGCCGACGCCGCGGGCCGCCAGCGCTTTCACCGCCTTCATCCCGTGGGCCTGGACGAGGTTCGCGGATTTGAACGCCTTCCTGGTCATCCGGTCTTCCTCGTCGTCTTTCTCCTCGGCCCGGGCGGCTTTCACCACCTCCTCGGCCCACGGATTCAGCGCGGCGATGCGGGTGGAGTTACATTTCGGGCACTTGATCGGCTCGCGAATCCGCCCGACTTCCTGCTTGCGCGTCCAGTCCTTGCAGTGGACACAGAACAACAGCACTCGGTCGCCCTCCAGACGGTCCCGAACCGTCTGAATGACGCTGGCGTCGGCGTTGTCGGGGACGAGGAATTCGCCGCCGTCAGAGCGGCCGCCAGTGCCGATTGGCGTCCGCTGGCGGGCGGTCGCGAGTTCGACCTCGCCAGCCTGGAGCCGTTCGAGCAGCTCCCGGGTTTCCGCAATGGCCAGGTCTTCGTGGAACACCTGCCGGAGCGCCTCCTCGTAGATGGGGGTGCCCTCGAGCGCCGCGAGCAAGCGGTCCGCGCCGAAGCGACCCCGCCCCTGGTAGCGTTTGAGCGCACCGAACTTTGCGGCGACGTGGCTCAGCGTGAACTTCAGCGCGTCGGAGTTCTTCAGGGCGAGTTCGAGAATCGCCTCGACGTGCTCGGGGTCGGTGTCGAGCAGCACGTCGCGGAACGCGCCGGGCCCGACGCCGCCGGGGACCTCGAACTCGATGCGATAGGGGTCGACCTCCATCGCCACCGAGGAACCGGTCTGCTGTCCGACGAGCGCCGAACAGAGTCGACCGAGCGTCTCGTTCACCGTATGGCCGTACGGTGCGTTGAGCACCACGTTCCGCCCCTGGCCCTCGACGACGAGTCGGTCAGCCGTCGGAACCGGTGCCTCCACCTCGACCTGCCGTTCGACGGGGTCGAGGTCCGCTTCCGCGGTATGGGTGCCGACGGGATACCGCTTGGAGAGGTCGGCGGCCACGTCCGTGCGTCGGGCGCCGTTTTCGAACTCCTCGGCGGCATCGCCGCGGTGTTCGCCAACCTCGTTCGCGACCGCTGCGGGAACCGGGATTTCGGAGCCGACCCATGTCGGCACCTCGCCGCCCGGGTCCTGGACGGGCGAGACTTCGACGCGCTCTTCGTCCTCATCTACCCTGTCGACACGCCACATCGTCCCGCGCTGGACGAACACCGACCCCGGTTCGGCGAAGTTGACGACGAACTGTTCGTCAAGTGTCCCGATGCCCCGCCTGGAGGAGACGTTGTACACCTCGTACGTCGCCTCGTCGGGAATCATCGAGAGGTTCGCGTAGTAGTACTGCCACGTGCCGCCGGATTTCTCCAGCCGGTCGTGGTCCTCCTCCAGCCAGAGCACACGGTTCTCTGACAGTTCCCGAACCACCCCGCGGAACTGCCGTTCGCTCAGGTCCCGGAACGGGTATGCCCGCCTCACGCGCTCGAACGCTTCGCGAGCGTCGATCTCTCCCTCGTCCATCAGCAGCCCGACGATCTGGTTGGCGAGAACGTCGAGGCTCCCCTCGTGGATGCCCGCCGGCTCGACCTCGCCAGCCTCCGCCCGACGCGCGATGGCCATCGCCTCCGCGGCGTCGTCGGCGTCGGAGACGACGATGGTGCCGTGGGAGACCCGGCCGCGACGGTGGCCCGCTCGACCCACGCGCTGGAGAAGGCGGGCGACCTCTCGCGGCGACCCGTACTGCACGACGTGGTCGACTCGGCCGACGTCGATGCCGAGTTCCATCGACGACGTGCAGACGAGGCCGTCGATCTCCCCCGCTTTGAACGCCTCCTCGACCTCGATGCGGGCCTCCTTCGAGAGCGAGCCGTGGTGAATCTCGATGGGCGCATCGAGACTCTTGAACCGAGAGCCCAGCGCCTCCGCAGTCTGGCGTGTGTTGACGAACACGAGCGTCGATTCGTTCTCGGCGACCACGTCCCGGATAAACCGGACGTGGCTGGCGATTTCTGGCTCCGTCGCCAGTTCACCGGCAAGTCGCTCGTCCGCCTCGGTGATTTCGGGTTGCACGACATCGAAGTTCACCTTCGAACCGGAGCCGACCTCGACGATGCAGTAATCCCGCTGGGTGCGTGTCTCCCCCTGCGCGGTTCCGGTGAGGAACTTCGCCACCTCGTCGGGGTCGCCGACGGTGGCCGAGAGGCCGATGCGCTGGAACGGGCCCGACAGTTCCTGGACTCGCTCCATCGCGACGGTCAACTGGGTTCCCCGCTTCGAGGCGGCGAGTTCGTGGACCTCGTCGACGACGAGGTGGTCCACGTCCGAGAGCGCCCGGCGGAGCTTTTTCCCCGAGAGCATGGCCTGGACTGTTTCCGGCGTGGTAATGAGCACGTCCGGTGGGTCATCGGCCTGCTTGCTCCGCTGGTAGTCGGTCGTGTCGCCGTGGCGCACGTCGACCTCGACGCCGAGTGTCTCCCCCCACCACTCCAACCGCTCCATCATGTCGCGGTTC
>CAYXXM010000213.1:0-3219 GCA_964469085.1 uncultured Haloferacaceae archaeon | reverse complement strand
TGTCGCCCAGTCCCTCGTTGTGGCAGTAGACACAGTCGAAGTTACACCGGTCGGTGAGGGACACCCGGACCCCGGTAACCTCCCGTCCGAAATCGTCCGAGAGTGGCATTACCCGATGATGTGACCGTATGGGCTTAAGCAACCGGGTGGTGGCGGACGCGATGTAACCGTATTCGGTTTCACTTCGTGTCGTATTGAACGATATGTCGTCACGGATATGTCGAGGTGGCAACTAATACGGCCCGCCGTCTGCGTCGCGGTGGGGCGGCTTCACAACCCTCATTAGCGTGACGCACGACTTCTTCGCATGGACGAATCCGCCGTACGCGACCTGCTCGCCGAGGTTCAGGACCCCGCTCTCGGCGACGACCTCGTGTCGCTCGGGCTGGTCAACGCCGTCGCTGTCGAGGACGGGACGGCGAAGGTCTCGCTCGCCCTCGGCGCACCGTTCTCGCCCCACGAGTCGGCCATCGCCAACGAGGTCCGGGAGCGCCTGACCGACGCCGGACTGGCGGTGGAGCTTTCGGCGAACGTGCCAGACGACACCGACGAGGACGACCAGGTGCTCTCGGGTGTGAAGAACATCATCGCCGTCGCCTCCGGAAAGGGCGGGGTGGGGAAGTCGACGCTCGCCGTCAACATCGCCGCCGGCCTCTCGGAACTGGGCGCACGCGTCGGCCTGTTCGACGCCGACGTCTACGGGCCGAACGTGCCGCGGATGCTGTCGGCCGAGGAGGCACCCCGTGCGACCGAGGACGAGCAGATTATCCCACCCGAGAAGTTCGGGGTGAAGCTGATGTCCATGGCCTTCCTCTCCGGCGAGGACGACCCCGTCATCTGGCGCGGCCCGATGGTCCACAAGCTCCTGACCCAGCTCGTCGAGGACGTGGAGTGGGGCGACCTGGACTACATGGTGCTGGACCTGCCGCCCGGGACGGGCGACACGCAACTGACCATCCTGCAGACGCTCCCGCTCACGGGGTCCGTCATCGTGACGACGCCGCAGGACGTGGCCGTCGACGACGCGCGGAAGGGGCTGCGGATGTTCGGCAAGCACGAGACACCGGTGCTGGGCATCGCCGAGAACATGTCCGCGTTCCACTGTCCGGACTGTGGCAGCGAACACGACATCTTCGGCTCTGGCGGCGGCCGGGAACTGGCGGAGGAAAACGACCTGCCGTTCCTCGGCGCCATTCCGCTGGACCCGTCGGTCCGCGAGGGCGGCGACGAGGGGGAGCCTGCGGTGCTGGGCGAGGGAGAAACCGCCGACGCGTTCCGTGTGCTGACAGAGAACGTCGCCAACAACGTCGGCGTCCTTCGACGGCAGGACGCGAGGCGGGGGGTCAGCACGGATGTGCGGTGAGGACCGCGGCGACGGTGTGAGCGGGGAGGAGTCCGCACCCGCCAGCACCACCGCTGGGCCATCCGACTCCGCTGGGGAACCCGACGCCGAGGCGGCGGCCGACCTGGACTGGCAGATGGCGCCGGACTCCGACGCGACCTTCCCCGAGAATCCCGAGAAGCGGGAGCTGCTCAGAGAGGTCGCTGAGGAGGTCCGCGGCCGCGGCGACAGCTCCGAGGCCGACCAGGTATCGGCGTTCCTCTACCGCATCTCGGACCTCTATGCGGCAGGCGAGGAGACCTCCCCCGCAGAGATCTACCTGAACATGCGCCACATCATGGAGATCAAGGCGCAGGGCGGGCTGAAGCGCGGAAACGACGACGAGTAGTCCACGGCGAACGGCCGGCTGTAGGCGTGACCGAGAACCGAACTGGTTCCGCCAGAACCGGTCTCTCCTCGACTGGAACCGACCGGTCTGCTCCTGGTCCGAAACGCGCTGCCGCGGAACCGAACCGTTTTGCCCGAGAAGACGGCTATCCCCACTGTGGACGCCCATCAGGACGACCTCGCGAACCCGTTCAGCATGGACGAGGAGTGCCGGAACTGCCCGGCGCTCGCGGACTGTCGCGAGTCCGTGGTCCACGGCTACGGCGACGTGGGTGCGGAGTTCGTCTTCGTCGGCGAATCCCCGTCCGCTGGCGCCGAGGAGGCGGGTGTTCCCTTCACTGGCGACGCGCCGGGCCAACGGCTCCAGCGGATACTGAACGAAATCGGGTTCTCGCGGTCACCACCGGACCAGCCGGAGCCGGACCTCCAGAACGCCTACCTGACGTATCTCGCCCGCTGTCGGCATCCAGACCGGCCGGCGACCGACGAGGAGGTCAGGAACTGCGAACCGTTTCTGAACGCCGAGCTGCGGATGATCAATCCCCACATCATCGTCCCCATCGGCGACCGGGCGCTGCGGGAACTCGCCATCGAGTACACCACCCGCGCGCCGGAGAGTTTCGACGTGTCCGCGGAGCACGCGACCACGATTCGGGGGCGCGGCTTCGAACTCGTGCCGATGATTCCACCGGGCGAACAGTCCGACGAGCAGGAAACCGCCTTCGTCGAGCACGTGCTGGAGAACGTCTTCTCGCGGGACTACCGCCAGACGAAGGGACGACGGAATCGGTAGCGGCGACCGCTCGTCAGCCCCTCACCAGTACGGCGTCTCGGTCGGTCGGCCCCGTGAGCCCACGGCGACGCCGGTGGCGACGGCAACCGTACAGAGACCGACCACCAGCGCGCTCTGGACGAGCGTGCTCGACCCGGCGAGCAGTCGGAGGAAGGTCGCAACTGCGCCCAGCGCCAGCGCGGCGACGATTGCGGCGGTGAAGTGCCCGAGTGTGTGTCGTCCGGCCATGTCCGGGTCGAGAGGTGGACAATAGATAAAGGACGGCGGCAGCCAGGCTGGCGCCAGCGCCGATTTCGGCGCGTTGAAATGCGTCGCCCGCCGAGAACCGGCAATGACCGTCGTCGCGCTCCTGACCGACCCGCCACGCCCGGGACTCGCGCTCCCGGAACTCGCCGAGAGCAGCCCGTTGACCGACGTGGAGGCGGCCGAACTCGCGTCGGCGATGGCGAAAGACGCAATGTGCGCCGTCGACCGCTCCGGTGGCGACCTGCTCGTGAACTTCAGACCCGACGACCTGCTTCCCGCGGACCACCGCACGGACACGCCCGCCGAGGCGGCGGTCCGCGCCCTCGCCGCCGATGCGCTGGAGGACCCCAGCGTCGCGCGGTTCGAGCCACAGGTCGGCTCCACGCCGAGCGCCCGCGTCGGCAACACCATCACCCACCTGCTGCGGGAGGAGGGCGCCGACTCCGCCGCA
>CAYXXM010000212.1:0-3240 GCA_964469085.1 uncultured Haloferacaceae archaeon | reverse complement strand
TGGAACGTCGGCAGACGCCGCTCGCGTGCGATGCCGACTGTCTTCTCCGCCAACCACCGGGAGCCCGGAATCCTCGTCGCGACGTTCGAGAGGGGAGCGAGCGTGCTGCCGAGGGCCGCCAGCGCGTCAATGTTGGCGAACAGCCGTTCCCGAATGGTGAGTCCCTCCCGTTCGTGGCGGGCGTGGTCCACCTCGGTTTTCAGCTTCGCCATGTCCACCTCGCTCGGGCAGTCCTTCGCACACCCCTTGCAGCCGATACAGAGGTCGAGCACCTCACTCGCGAACTCCTCGGAGAGCACCGCCTCCTCCGGGAGCGCACCGCTCATCGCCTGCCGGAGCAGGTTCGCCCGGCCGCGGGTGGCCTGAATCTCCTCGCCAGCGGCACGGTAGGTCGGACACATCACCCCGCCGGTGGTCGCCTGCTCGCCCCGGCAGCCACCACAGCCGTGGCAGAGTTCGGCCATCCCCTGGAACCCGTTCTCGTTCTCCCAGCGCATCGACGGCTCGAAGCCGGCTTCGAAGCTGTACTCGGGCGAGAACCGCAGCTGTTCGGTCAAATCGACGGCGTCGGCCCGGCTCGGCAGCCACTGGGGTCGCGTCTCGTCGTCGCCGTAGCCACAGACTTGCCCGGGGTTGAGGAGCCAGTCGGGGTCGAACGCGGTCTTCAGGTCCCGGAACGCCCCCCAGAGCTGGTCGCCGTACAGCTTCCGGTTCCACTGGGTCCGGGCGCGGCCGTCGCCGTGCTCGCCGGAGACGCTGCCGCCGAGTTCGACGACGATGTCCGAGACGGCGTCGGCGATATCCGCCATCCGTTCGACGCCCGCCTCGGTCTTGGTGTCGATGAGCGGCCGGACGTGGAGCACGCCCGGCCCGGCGTGGGCGTAGAAGGAGGCGAACGTGTCGTGCTCGTCGAGGACCGCCTGGAACCGGCGGGTGTACTCCGGCAGCTGCTCGGCGGGTACCGCACAGTCCTCGATGAACGAGATATGCTTGGCGTCGGAGGTACGGGAGAGCAGGATGGGCATCCCCGCCTTCCGCATCTTCCAGAATCGCTCCCTCGTCGCCTCGTCGTGGGCCTCCATCGCCGCCATCGCCCGAACCGGTGCGTCGCTCCGGGGGGCGTCGTCGGATGGGATTGCGGCGGTGTCTGTTCCTGGTCGGCGGTCGGCCAGCAGATTCGCGACCGTCTGTTCGCCCGCGGCGTCGCTGTCGGCGTAGAACTCGACGAGGAGGACCGAATCGGTTCCCTCCGGAAGCATCCCCACGACGTCGGCAAACTCCCCCGTGTCACGCGCCAGGTCGAGCAGCGTGTCGTCCATCACCTCGACAGCCGCCGGGTCGTGGTCGAGCGTCGCTGCCACGTCGGCCATCGCCTCCGGCAGCTCGTCGTAGGCCAGGAGACCGATAGCCTTCGTCTCGGGGACCGGTTCGAGCGAGACGGTTGCCCGGGTGACGATGGCGAGCGTCCCTTCGCTGCCCGCAAGTAGCCGCGCGAGGTTGACCGTCGCGTCCTCATCGATTTCACCGTCCACAGTCGCCTCGTCGACGAGCATGTCGAGATTGTAGCCGGAGACGTTTCGCTTCATCGCTGGATAGCGGTCGCGAACCTCCTCGGCGTGCTCGTCGAGGATGGTCAGGACGCCCGCAGCGATGCGAGCCTCGGCGTCGCCGTCAGGGTCCGCCTGCTCGCGCAGGTCGCCGACGCGGCGTTCGCCGAACTCGGTGACCGTGCCGTCGGCGAGCACGGCCTCACAGGACTCGATGTACGCATCCGTTTTCCCGTATTTCAGGGAGTGTGAGCCGGTGGAGTTGTTGCCGATGGCGCCGCCGAGTGCGGATTTGTCGGCCCACGCGGGGTCGGGTGCGAACTTCAGGTCGTGGGGCGCGCAGACGGCGTTGAGTTCGGCGAGGACGGTTCCGGTCTGGGCGGTGGCCGTCGCGGCCTCGGGGTCGACGTCGACGATTGCGTCCATTTCCGCGGTGAAGTCCAGCACGACGGCCTCGTTGACGGTCTGGCCGGCGAGGCTGGTGCCGCCGCCACGGGGGAGCACCGGAATCCCCCGACCGGCACAGTAGGAGACGACTGCGGCCACGTCCGCGGTGGATTCGGGGAAGACCACGCCGACAGGGGTCACCTCGTACGCGGAGGCGTCGGTTGCGTAGAGCTGGCGGGTGTAGCTGTCGAACCGCACGTCGCCGTCAACCCGTGCTTCGAGGTCCGCGACGAGGCCTGGGCGGGCGATGTCGTCGCTCCGGTAGTCGAACTCCCCCGTGTCCGTCGGGTCCGGGTCCGCTGCCATGGGCGATGGTTGCGGTGGCGTTGCTAAAAGCACACCCCCTGCGGCAGCCGCGTCGTCCTCGCACAACCTGGGGCAGCTGTCGTCGGACAGACAGCGAAGTATTATTGTCCACGGGTTCATCGGAGGGGGTATGAACGTGGATTCTCAGGAGATCACGGCCCTGGTCGGCCGCGAGGTCTACTCGAACAACGGCGTCTTCGTCGGCGAGGTCGAGGACGTGCGACTGGACCTCGGGTCGGAGCAGGTGACTGGGCTGGCACTCGGCGGCCTCAACAGCGAACTGTTTCAGGGGAACATCGAGGCCGGCAAGGGCGTCATGATTCCGTACCGCTGGGTGCGCGCCGTGGGCGACGTTATCCTCATCAACGACATCATCGAGCGCCTGAAAGGCCCCGAGGAAGCCGAGGAGTCACTGGCCTGAGGCGTTCGCCAGCACTCGCCGGAGGTCGTTCGCGGCCGAACGTGCCACCGACTAACAGCAGTGACGGCACTGACTGTCGATAGTGACGACAGTGACTATCAGCAGTGGCAACACCGGCTATCAGTAGTGACGAACTGATTACCCAGTTGGGGCTGCCGGATATCGCTCAGGAACCGTTCGTCTCTCCCTCGACGCCCATCGCGGCGAACAGTTTCCGGCGGACAGCCTCCTCCGAGAGCGAGAGCAGGGTGTCGCGGTTCTCCTCGGTCGTCTCGATACCGCCGAAGACGCCCAGCGGGATTTCCACGTTCGCCTGCGTCGAGTGGCCCGCGGCCTCACCGATATCGCCAAAGGCGTCCTGGAGCACTTTGCCGATATTCATTCGGATGTCCTTCGAGCGCGCCGAGAGATAGATGGTGTCCTCGGCGATGCCGAACACCGCCGTGGTGGTGATCCCCTCCAGATTCAGCAGGTGGGAGGCCGCCTGCGTCAACGCGTCGCGGTCGCGGATGAACCCCG
>CAYXXM010000211.1:0-3262 GCA_964469085.1 uncultured Haloferacaceae archaeon | reverse complement strand
ACTCACATATCGGATGCCGACACCGACCCAAACGGGTAGCGAGATGGCTGTACATCTCGCGGACTCGGAGCGACCGTCGCTCATCGGGAACGACCAGCAGTTCACGCTCGACCGAGAAGAACTGGTCTCGTTCCTCCGTACCGGCGAGTTCGCGGTTATCTATCGAAAAGACATCCACTGGTCGAAGGACCTCGCCGACGAACTCGGGGCCTGATTAGTTATGGCCCTTCGTTGACGGTGCCGGAGCCGCTCGTGTCGACCATCCCTCCATCGAGGTCGGTTGCTGCGGCGACGCTCCCCTGCGCCGCGACAAGGGCCAGTAGCAACACCAGCGTTACCACGAGTCGCGGTCGTTTGGCTGCGAATCCGGTCACCGACACCCCAAGCTTGCGCGTCACGCTATTTCGTGACATGGCCTATGATGCACCGGTCAACGCTATAAACCTTGGGGCAGCTCCGTTCGAACCTATCTATATTGTGGACGACGGATGGCGCAAAATTTGGGGCGTAGAGCGGCTGATAGCTTCAATTTCCCGTTAGTATTAAATACAACTCCCCCGTTAGACTCAAACGTATATGACCTCGAATTTACTTGGTGACGAGATAGAGGATATCCTCCGCTCGGCTATCACAGACGCCGACGGAGAGCTCTTGATTGTCGATCCCTCGGCAGCTGTCGTCGAGGCGATCGTGAACTTCGGGACGTCGTACGACGGCGACCTCCCGTCGCTGAAACTGCTCGCCGACGAACGGATGCTCAAGGACGTGATGGATGACTTCCTCGTCGCGAGCAGCGCTGCAGACCTGGTCGAAGCCGGGTCCCTCGAGATTCGAACCCTCGAGGAGCCGGTGGACAACTCGCTCCTGGTCACGTCCGACCGCGTCGTCGCCATCGTTGACGCCGGAGACCGCGTTGCTGGGCTGACGGCCGACGACGACGCGTTCGTCGACACCGCCTTCGAGACGTACTCCGACCGCTTCGCGGCCGCCGAGGAGAACAGCCTGCGCACCCCGGCCATCACGCGCGTGGAGGAGACGATGGCCGAGAGCATCGGCGAGCAGACCGAGGAGGATTTCGACACCGTGCTCTCCTCGCTGGAGACGGCCCGTGGCGACGGTGACGGGCTCGACGAAGTCACCATCACACTGCTGGTCGCTGCCAAGAACGACGTGTTGCTCTACGACATCAGCAAGTGGGGCGAGGACGTGGGGATCGCCTCGAAGGCGACGTTCTCCCGCACCAAGACGAAGCTGGAGGAACTCGGTCTCATCGACACCGAGAAGGTGCCCATCGACGTCGGCCGCCCGCGCCTGCGTCTGAAGCTCGGCGACGAGCGGCTCCAGGAAACCGACGCCGCCGAGCTCGCGAGCGTCGCGCAGTCGATGATGGCGAGCTAACGCCGGCACGCGCACCAGACCCTTTTTCTGCGAGACCGACGACCCGTATCCATGGACATCGGTATCGCCGGAACGGGCCCGGCAGTCGACGCCATCGGTGCGGCGATGGCCGATCTCGACGCACAGGTCACCGAAACTGAGGCCGAGGGGCTCGCAG
Organism: uncultured Haloferacaceae archaeon; assembly: GCA_964469085.1. GTDB lineage: Archaea > Halobacteriota > Halobacteria > Halobacteriales > Haloferacaceae > Halolamina. The sequence continues at coordinate 1,707 of CAYXXM010000211.1, read as the reverse complement.
GGATGGATTTCGGCTTCGCCGTCGACGCTGCCGGCGCGGACACGTTCACCACCGCGACCGACGCGCTCGACCGCTGGGTCGCGGTCGAAATCGGGGGCGTCGGCGGCCACGCAGTCGACGAGATCGACGCTGCCGTCAGCCTGTTCAGCGACGAGTCGGGCTGTTTTCGCTGTCTCCGCCAGCGGGTCGGCGCGTCGCTCGAAACGCCCGCTGACGAGCCGAAAGGCGTCAGGAGTGCGGTTCGCTTCGCTGGCGCCGTCGCCGCCCGTCGCGCGGTCAGACATCTGACCGGCGAGGCCCTCGGTGGCACCGTCGTCGAAGGTGACGGCGTCCAGCGACGCTTCCAGCCAGCACCGTTCTGTGATTGCGCCGATGGCCGGGACCGCACACTGACGCTCACCCACCGCGACGCCGAGCTCATGGATGCCATCGAGCGTGCGGAGCGGGCGGTCGACGAGCGAACCGGAATCGTCCGCCAGGTCGGCGAGCAGGCCTCCTACCCGCTCCCGTACTATCTCGCCCAGACCACCGACACCACCGGGTTCTCCGACGCCCGCGCCGCGGAGTTCGCCGCCGGCGCCGACGCCGACTGGAACCGGGCGTACATGAAGGCGCTGGGCGAGGCGCTGGAGCGCTACAGCGCCGGCGTCTACAGCACGTCGGCGTTCCGCACGGCCGACTCCCTCTCGCTGGATGGCGCCGTCTCGCCAATCGAGTTCGTCCGTCCCGAACAGTACTCGGAGCCGGACCCGACGGCAGAGCGCCGCTGGGCACCCGCACTCGACCTCGCGGACGGCTCCGGAGCGTGGCTCCCCGCGGAGGTGGTTCAGTACCCGCCGCCACGGGAGACCATCAAGCCCGCCATCACCACGGGGCTGGGGCTCGGGAACTCCACCGTCGAGGCGACGCTCTCGGGACTCTACGAGGTGGTCGAGCGGGACGCGACGATGCTCGCCTGGTACTCCGAGTACGAGCCCCTGGGGCTGGAGATACTGGGGACGGACGAGGGGGAGACGGGCGAAGAACAGGAGGATGCGGAGGCAAAACGAGAGAACGCGGAGGCAGAGGCGGAGGAGACGAACGAGGTTGCGATGGAGGACTCCGGGGACCACGCGTTCGACAGACTTCGTCGCCGGGCAAACGCCGAGGGACTTTCTGTCTCGACGTCGCTGCTCACGCAGGACGTGGATATTCCCGTTGTTGCCGTTACCGTCCACCGCGACGACGGCGACTGGCCAGCGTTCGCGGCCGGGTCGGGCTGTTCGCTGGACCCGGTTGCCGCCGCAGAGAGCGCGCTCTCGGAGGCGCTCCAGAACTGGATCGAACTCCGGGACATGGGGCCGGACCAGGCAAAAGAGGAGGGCGGCGCCATCGGCGAGTATGGCGAGTTCCCGGAGCGCGCTCGCGAACTGACCGAGTTCGAGGTGACGGTGCCCGCGGCGAGCGTCGTCGACGACGCCGACGAGCTATCCGGCGAGGCGGAGCTATCGGAGGCCGTGGAGCGAGTGTCGAGTTCGGGGCTGTCGCCCTACGCCGCCAGACTCACACCGCGAGACGTGGAGAGCCTCGGCTTCGAAGCCGTCCGCGTCGTCGTGCCGGAGGCCCAGCCACTGTTCACCGGCGAGCCCTTCTTCGGCGACCGACTCCAGCGGCTCGCCTCCCTGATGGGCTTTGAACCGAAACCGGACCGCGCCTACCACCCGTTCC
>CAYXXM010000210.1:0-3285 GCA_964469085.1 uncultured Haloferacaceae archaeon | reverse complement strand
AGCGATTCACCGCGTGGATGCCGGAGTCGATGCCGACGGCGAGCATCAGCGGTGGAATCGCGATCATCACCTGGTTGAACGGGATTCCTGCGAGACCGAGGAAGCCGAACGTCCAGACGATGGCCATCCCCAGCGCGGCGGTTCCCAGCAACAGGTCGACCAGGTCACGGTAGGCGACGATGAGGAAGAAGAAGATGAACAGTACCGCCGCCGGCGTCACCACCAGCAGCGAGTCGGTGATGACGGCCCCGAACTCCGCGCTGATGAGGCCGCTCCCGAAGACGGTGATGCCCGGGGCGACGCCGGCGACGACCCGCGAGGACTCCCGTTGAATCCCCGTCAGCGGGCTCTCGCCACCCTGTCCCGCTGCGGCGGAGGAGAGCCCACCCGGAACCTCGTGGGTGACGACGCCGATGGTCGCCGACGCCGAGGCGTCCTCGCTGCTGAAGTCGTCGCTAACGAGTCCCTGAATCGCGCCCCGGTCGGCGAGGGTCCGCACCGCGGCGTCGATCTCGCCCGGCGTCGCGCGTTCGATGGCAGTGATCTGCTGGTCCAGCGTCGATGCACTCGGGTCGATGGTACGTGCAACCAGGCGAGCCGCCGACGACGTGGACGCTACCCGGAGTTCTTCGCGGTCCGCCAGCCGCTTCTGGGCCCGCAGCATCCTGAGCATCGGGGCGCGGGCGAGCACGTTCGGCGAGCGCTGGATGAGCTGTGTGCTGCCGGTGTCTTCCGCGAACGCCGGGGAGAACTCGGTCTGGATCTCGGCGAGCGCCTGTTCGGCCGGGATATCCTCGGCGAACTGCTGGGTGCCCGCGGCCGTCGAGACGTTGCTCAGGCCGGCCGAAAACACCAGGGTCAGGAGCAGGAACGCAATCAGCACCGCCCGTGTTCGCTCCCGAATCAGGTGGTCGACCCGGGTCGTGAAAGGGCCGTCGCTCATCGCTCACTCACGCAGGTAGAACGCGCCGCCGACGATCGCGAGCAGTACCACCACACCGATGGCGACCGGAAGCACCGGAAGCCCGTTGCCTGAGTTCGGTTCGACGGTCACGGGAACCTGATAGGTGTCGCTGATTTCACTGTCCCCATCGGGCATCTCGTACCGGAAGTCGAGTTTGACGGGGTAGTCCTTCGGAATCGCGTCGCCGCCCACCCCGACGCCGAAGACGAGTTCGACCGTCTCCCCCGGGTCGAGCGAGTCGACGAACGCCTCGTCGTTCGATGCCGACAGCGGCGCGCTCGCGTAGAGTTTTGCCGAAACGTCCGAGAGCGCCTCGTCCCCGCGATTGGTGAGTTCGACCCGGAGTGTGCCGCTCTCGCCGGCCTCGAAGGAGGCGTCGATGGCGGCGACAGCGAACTGCGACCGGGACGGCTCGACGGTGGCCTGGACGCTCTGGCTGTCACCGTCGCGTTCCTCGCCGGCCTCGTTCCGGTAGTCCACGTCGATATCGAACTGACGTGGTCCGGCGGCTGCCGTTTCACTGATTGCCACGTCGAAGGTGAACGAAGCCGACTCGCCGGGAGCCAGCTCACCGATGGCGAACTCCGTCTCCGTCGCGGTCACTGTCGGACTGCTCGGCGTGAACGAGAGCACCACGCCGTCCGCGGTCCGCGGGCCGGTGTTGGTGATGGTCCCCGAAATACTGCCGTCCTCACCGACCCGCAGACTCGTCTCGACGTCGCCGATGTCGAACGTCTGCTCTGCAGCGGGAGTGACGCCGAAGCGGAACTGCTGGGACTGCCGCGTCCGCCCGCTCGCATCGTCGTAGGTCACCCGGGCGGTCAGCGCGTGACTGAACGTCCCGGCGTTCTCGCTGGCCCGGAGGTCGTACTTCAGCGTCTTCGTCTCGCCGGGCTCCCACGTTCCGGCGAACTGACTCGCCGAGGCGGCCCGTCCCAGGGTTATCTCGCTGGACTGGGAGGAGACGGTGACGGTTGCCGCCGATGCCGTCTCGGTACCCACATTCGTCATCTCCACCGCCACAGTACCCGTCTCGCCCACGGCGAGGGAGGCGTCGACGCTCTCGACCCGGAAGTACGCGCGGTCCTCGACGCGGACGGTGACGTAGACGGTCTGCTCTTTGGTCTCATCGTCGTGCTCGTACCTGACAGTGACCGGGAGCCGATAGCTGCCGGCGTCGATGTCCTCGGGAACGGTGATGCGGACGGAGACGGTCCGGCTGGCGTCGTCGCGCATCGTGCCGAGACTCCGCGGACCGGAGTCCACGTCGATGGGTGTGGCGCCGCCGTCGACGGTGGCTTCGACGTTGGTCGCAGTATCGGCGGTTTGGTTGGGGCCAGCGTCGTTGTGCAACTGGAAGGTGAGTTCCTGTGTCGCTCCGGGGGTCACGACAGGTTCCGGGACCGTCGTCTCGAACGTCGGGTCCGTAGCAGCAGCGGAACCGACAGACAGTGGGGAAATGACCAGTACGCCGACCAGCAGTAGGGTGAGTGACGTGCGCATGCGTGAGTCTGCCCCCTGTGTCAGGCCGCCGTTCCGGGGCGGTCGGAGGCGTGTTGTTGACAGATAGATGGTCAGCTACCGGATAAAGTGTGGGAAACCGGGGTGAACGGCAGCTGGGTTGTTCAATCGACTGGGCCCAGGGCCAGCTTCGACGCCACAGTCATCCCGTCCCCCTGGAAAACCTGAATCCTGCGCAGAAAACCGCCTCGTGGGAATGAGCGCCTGGGCGTCGCTACCAGTGAATGATGTTCGATTCGAGATCCCGCGGGTAGTAGGTAATCTGCTCGACGCCGTCCTCGGTGATGAGGATGGTGTCGGAATGCCGGTAGCCGGCATCGTCGGGGTAGTAGATTCCGGGCTCAATGGAGTAGGCGTGCCCTGGCTGCATTACCTCGTCGCTGGCGAGCCGGTTTCCTGATGGAGAGAGATGGGTAACGCGAAACGTCGGTGAGGGTCGCTCAAAGAACCTGCAGGTCCCGCGGGAAAGAGGTCAGCACCTCTGGCCCGTCATCAGTGAGCACCACGTCGTCCTCGACGCGGACGCCGGCGAAGCCATCGACGTAGACGCCGGGTTCGATGGTGAACGCGTGACCCACGTCCAGCGGCGTTTCGTTGCCCTCCACAAGATACGGCGGTTCGTGGCCCTCCAGCCCGAGGCCGTGGCCGACGCGATGCGGGTAGTCGTCGCCATAGCCGGCGTCCTCGATGACCGTCCGGGAGGCGCGGTCGATTTCCTGCAGCGGGACACCCTCGGTGACCCTGTCTCGTGCCGAGCGGGCCGCCTCCTGCACCACGTCGAATACTTCGCGGAACTCGTC
>CAYXXM010000209.1:0-3322 GCA_964469085.1 uncultured Haloferacaceae archaeon | reverse complement strand
TGGGGGGCGTGCTCTACGGAATCGGCTACGGCTTCACCACCTTCGAGATGGACGCCCCCCAGCGCGCGATGCTCGAGACCGACTCGACCGTCTGGCTCAACGGCCGGAAGTACGAGGAGGCACCGACAGGCGTCGTGTTGCAGGAGGGGACCAACTATCTGCTGGCCAAGCAGTACCTCATCCTCGGCCAGTACGGCTCTATCGATCTGGAGTTCCGCCCACCCGAGGCCCCGGTCGAGGTGGACGAACTGGCGGCGTTCCGCGGGACGCCACAGAACGCCATCGTCCCGGACCTCCGGGTTGGCGAGAACGACACCGACCTGCCGGCATCCGTTCGGGTCACGAACACCACCAGCGAGCGTATCGACGCCGCGACGCTGACGTTCGCCCCCGAGAGCGAGGTGGTCGTGGAGCAGGAGGTCGATATCGACCCGCCGCTCGCACCGTTCGAAACACGACGAGTCAACACGCGAGTGCAGTTACCCGGCGCGACCGGCGGGGCTGGCGGCTCGGGCGGCGAGAACACGACGCCGCCCTCCGAACGGGCGGCCGAGCAGGCGACCCCGAACGCCGGCAGCGAGACGCTTCCGTCACAGGCGCTGGCCAACACGAAATCCGCCGAAGCGATGGCGGATTCCGGCGGCGAGGACGAGTTCGCCTCGTCCACCGACGCCAAGACGGTCACGCTGGACCTCGACGACTCGTCGATTTCGGTCATCGCCCGCGTGACCGTGGACCGAACAACCCACGCTCGCGAGGTGCCGATCCGGGTGCGCGCGGCTGATGAGCCCCGCCGGCAGTCCACGTTCACCTCCAGACACGACGAGAGCGTCCAGACGTTCGCCTTCCGCAAGCCGCGCAACTACGACAGCGGCTCCGGGCCCTGGGAGCTGATCGTCTCGCTCCACGGCGCTAACGTGCCAGCCATCAACCAGGCAGGGGCGAACAACTCCAGGGACGACGTCTTCGTCGTGGCGCCGTCGGCTCGCGGCCCCGTGAACTACGACCACGAGGACATCGGCCGGCTCGACGACCTGGAGGCGATGGCGGAAATGCAGGAGCGCTACGACATCGACGACGGCGCAATCTACCTGAGCGGGCACTCGATGGGCGGCCACGGGACTTGGCACGTGGGGCTCACCCACTCCGGCACGTTCGCGGCGCTCGGGCCCTCTGCGGGCTGGACGGACCACGAGACGTATCTCACCACCACCTGGGGGCGGGACAAACTCCACACGTACCCGCGGCTGAAGGCGGTGAAGGAGACGTCGCTCCAGAAGAACCTCGCGATGCCGAAAGCCGCCAACGCCGCCGACGGCGAGACGCCCGTGTTCGCGCTCCACGGCGCCGACGACCAATCCGTGCCGCCGATGATGCCCAGAAGCTACATCCGGGCGCTGGCTAACGAAGGACTGACAGTCGATGGCCAGGTGGACAGACGGCACTCCAGCGCAGACCCCGGCGAGGTCGACGCCGCCTATCTCGAAGTTCCCGGCGCGAGTCACTGGTGGGACAAGGGCATCGGTCCCGGTAACGACGGCGTCAACCACCCCGACATGTGGTCGTACCTCCGGGCCACCCGGAACAGTCCGTACCCGGAGGAACTCACCTTCTTCACGACAAATCTCCGGGTGGAGCACGAGAAACACTGGGTCAGGGTGCTCGAACAGGGGACCGTTCACGCACCCACCCGAGTGGACGCGCAGGTGACCGCCGACGGCATCGAGATGACGACGGAGAACGTCGCGAAACTCGAACTCGACACCAGCGTGCTCGAGGAAACCGGCGGCCGGAGTTCCCGACGCGTCACCGTCGACGGGAAGGCGGCGTCACTCCCGAACGCGGAGCGGGCCCTCGTCGACGTGCGCGACGGAATCCAGACTGGCCGGTCCACAGGCGTCCAGCAGGGAACCAAAGGCCCCGACCAGTACGGGCCGCTTGCGGAGGTCCACTACAGCCCGTATCTGCTGGTCTACGGCACGCAGGGAAGTGCCGAGGAGACGGCGGCCAACCGGAACCTGGCGAACGTCCGCTCCCAGCGACTCGTCAGTCGCGCCCGGGCCCCCGCGCCGGTCGTCCCGGACACCGCTGTGAGCCGCGCCGACCACGAGGAGTACAACCTCGTGCTGTTCGGCCGGCCGAGTTCGAACGCGGTCTACGACAGCCTCCGTGGCGCGTTCCCCATCGACGTCGGCGACGGCGAGGTGCGCCTCGGCGGCGAACGCTACACCGGTGACCTCGGCGTCGAGTTCGTCTATCCCAACCCGCGGAGCGACCGGCTGGTGCAGGTTTCGACCGGGAGCACGCTCCGCGGTGCCCGACTGACCCGTGCGCGTAACTGGATTCCAACCCAGACCGCCAGCGCGGACTACCACGTGTTCGACGACACGGTTCGCTACCAGAAGTGGAACGCCGCCGTCGCGGCCGGCTTCTTCGACAAGCAGTGGAACCTGACCCCGGAACTCGGCGTGCTCCGGGAGGTCGAACACGAGCGATAGGTGGCCCCGGGTTTCAGATTTGAAAGTCGGCCACCAAGCCTTATCCGCTGTGTATTGTTGATTTACACATGCCGGAGTGGGCACACGAACAGGCGCGGGAGCTGTTAGAACTCAACGTCGAACAGGGGCGGCTCTCGACAACCGCCGAACTGCAGGTCCGGGAAGAGCTGGCAGCCGGCGAAACGTCCAGAGCGCTCCAGTTGCTCGCGCGCTACGACAACCGGGCTGAGAGCGGCGACCGGTAGCTTGCTGAGAGCAGCAACCGGTACCACGCTGAGACCGGCGTCCGGTACACCGCCGAGAGCGGCGACCGGTAGCTTGCTGAGAGCAGCGACCGATACCACGCTGAGAGCGGCGTCCGGTAGCCCGCTGAGAGCAACGACCGTTCCGAGTGACCGCGGCGGAACGTTCAACAACCGCCAGACCCTCCGTTTGGCCATGAGCGACTGGCCCAGAGACGTCGGTCAACACACGGTCACCGACCAGTGGGAGTGTAGAACCTGTGGCATCTCCTTCGACTGCCTCTCGCAGTTCCGGCAGACCGACTGCGCGTGAGCGGTCACTAAGTGGATTCGGACGCGAATCTCGACCAATGGACCCGGACGCGTATCTCGACCGGCTGGATGCCGAGGCCCCGGAGTCCCCGACCTGCGGGGCCGCCCGACGCCTGCAACAGGCCCACGTCACCACCATCCCGTTCGAGAATCTCGCTATCGTCGGCGACCCGTTCGACGCCGGCCCGTCCTGGGAGGCGACGGGCGTGGACCTCGAACTGGCGGCACTGTTCGAGAAACTCGTCGAGCGAGAGCGCGGCGGCTTCTGTT
>CAYXXM010000208.1:0-3326 GCA_964469085.1 uncultured Haloferacaceae archaeon | reverse complement strand
CGGCTCCGGGAGCTGACTCGGGTCGCCGTTGAGCGCCTGCACGAACGGGTCGGTTTTGACGACCTGCCGGTTCTCCTCCAGGTCCGCGTAGAGTCCGAACTTGGAGAAATCGAAGATGCCCAGGAGCACCTCGGGTGCGACGTACCACCGGTCGAAGCCGCTGATGACCTCCTCGATGTAGGCGAAACACGGCTCGATGTCCTCCAGGTCGAACGCCGAATCGGGCGGCAGCGTGAGGCCGCGTTCGGTGCTCAGCATCTTCCGCAACGCCGGATTGACCCGTAGCTCCCCCTCGCCGGTGGTAATCTGGTAGTCGTGTCGGTGCGTGTCGCGGTTCGGTTCCTCCTCCAGGTCGACGCGAACCAGGAACAGCGGCGTCCGGAGCTCCGTATCGCGCTGGTCGACGTCGAACCAGCGGAGCGTCCCCAGCGAGAGGAACAGCGAATCCACGCCGCGCTCGCGCTGGAACCGTTTCTGGTTGAGTTCGATCTGGTAGAGTGAGTCCTCCGTCGCCGCTCGCGCCCGCGTCGAGGCGAGTTCGTTCAGGTCCAGCGTGGCGGGCTCGGCCGGGTCACCACCAGCCTCCGCCGGCGCCGACCGCCGGATGTACAGCGGCTCCCGCTCGAACAGTCGTCGCGAAATGGTGACCGGGTTGCCGCGATGGAACGGGAGTGATTTGGATTTGGTCGCGGAGAAATCGACGAGGTTACTGCGCCGGGTCAGGTCGAGTAACTGCTCTTTCCAGCTGTCGATCTTCCGGTCGAGTGCGTCCGCGGACTCGCTCGGCGCGTCCTCGTCAGCCGACGCAGATCCCTCGACTGCCTCGTCGAACGCCGAGAAATCCTCGGGCGCCGTCCACTCCAGGTCGAGAACGTGATTACCCGTGCGAGATGCCGGCGAGTCCGTCTCCGACGACCCGGCAGCCGAGCGCTCGTCTGGTGCTGATTCGTCGGCGGCCGCAGCCGCCTGTTGCTCGTCGTCCCTGACCGCCGACGACCCGGGGACGAACTCGATGGGACCAGAATCGAGGTCGTCCAGGGTCGTTTCGGCATCCGTGTCTGTCGCCCAGCGGTCGGTCTCCCTGGTGACGTTGCAGCTCGTACAGAGGCCACTCTCGTCGACCTCTTTCCACCGCGGAAGCTGGCGTTCGCACCGACCGCAGACGAACGTTGAACCGGTACTCATTGGAGGTACTGACTGTGGTTGCTCGGTCGAGGAGGATGAAACTTGCCTTTGGCGAGGTCATTCACAGCCGGCGCGAGTAGCGTGCCGGACTGGTGGCCGTGCCCGCGGTCCCTCGTGGTTTCCGGCACCACCGACGCCAGTGGCCGCCGGCACCCACGACGCCAGTTGCCTCCTGCACCTACGACCCAAGGGCGTTACTCCCGCGGCGGGTGCGGCGTACTACTGCCGTCGTCCGGGTCGATGCCGAGATACTTCGCGAACAGGTCGGCACAGCGCGTGTAGGCGTCGAGCACGTTCTCTCGGCCGCTGAAGCCGTGGGGCTCGTCCTCGTAGCGCTGGAGTTCGTGGCGCTTGCCGTGCTGTTCGAGCTCATCACACAGCTGTTCGGACTGAGAGATTGGCACGCGTGCGTCCTCCTCGCCGTGGAGCACGAGCACCGGGTCATCGATGTCGGGAACGTGCCGAATCGGGCTGGCCTCGCGGTAGCTCTCGATATCCGTCGAGAGGTCGCCCAGTTCCCGCTTCATCAGTTGCCAGCCGACGTCGTCGGTGTCGTCGACGAACGTCTCGTAGTCGTAGACGCCGTAGAGCGCCGCGCCCGCGTCGAACCGGTCGGCGTTGCCCAGTGCGTTCACCGTCATCAGGCCGCCGCCGGAGCCGCCGAAGATGCCGACCCGGTCGCCGTCGACCGTGGCGAATTCCTCGGCCGTCGCGTCCGCGGCGTCGACCACGTCGTCGAGGTCGCCGCCACCCCAGTCCGTGTCGTTGGCGTTCCGGTGGTCGCGGCCGTAGCCGTCCGACCCGCGGTAGTTCGGCATCGCCACCGCGTAGCCGAGTGCCGCAAAGTACTGCGAGCGGTAGTCCCAGCCGAAGTCGTCGAACGCGGTCGGCCCGCCGTGGGGGTGGACGAGCAGCGGGACCGAATTCGGCTCCTCGGGGAACCCCCCGACCGGCGGATAGACCACTGTATGAATCTCGCGGCCGCCCGAGCGGAACCGGAACTCCGTCGGCTCCGCGAGGCGCGCGTCGAACCCGACCGCGCCCGTCGGTACCGCTGCCTCGCCGGCGCTGGCGTTCCAGACCTGCGGCGGCGTCGTCGGGTCGCCGCGGACGGTGTACACCTCGTCGTCGAACCAGAACGGCGCGCTGTGTTTCTCGTCGCCGTCGCTGAGTCGCTCCACATCACCGTCCAGCGAGAGGACGCGAACGTTCGCCCGCCCATCGTGGGTCGCCGTCGCCGCCAGGCGCTCCCCGTCGGGGTGCCACACCGGGTCGGCGACTTCGGTATCATCCTCGGCGTGCAGCGTCTCGGTCTCGACGGACGCCTGGTCTGGGGCATCGGCGACTGCGTCGGCGACGGCGTCGGCGTCCGCGTAGTGGAGTTCGTCGAAGCCGCTGGCGTCGTGGACGAACGCGACCCCGTCGCCGTCGGGGTGGGGCCGGGGGTTCTGGACCCGGACCGCTTCCTCGTGGAACACTGCTTCAGGTTCGTCCGTGAGACTGTCACCCGCCACCGGGATCCGAACGAGCGCGGACTCGAAGTCGAACAGGTCCTGGTGGCGGGCGCGAACAGCGTAGAGGCCGTCGGCGCCCCAGCGCGGGTCGCTGTAGAGGTACTCGTCGTCGGCGAGCACCTGCAGGCTCCCGGTCTCGGGCTCGACGAGGGCAAGCGACGCACGGGAGGCGGCGTCGGTGACGAGCGCGATGCCGTGTTCGCCCCACGCGAGGCCGCCGTCGCCGCCGTCGTGGGTGGTGAGTTCCGTGACCTCGCCGGTCTCGGTGTCGACGGTCGAGAGCGTCCCCTCGGCGCTCAGAAAGGCGACGGCGCTCCCGTCGGGTGCCCACGAGAGCCACTGCTGGTCACCCCGGCCGTAGCGCATCGCCATCACGCCCTCACTGGTGAGGCGCTGTTGGCCGGATTCCGTGTGGAGCCAGAGGTCGGTCTGGTCCTCGCGGTTCTGTGCGTAGGCGATGCGGCCGTCCGTCGGCGACGGCGCCGCCTGTACGGCGAGGTCCGCCATCGCCATGTCGGCCAGCAGGCCGTCGTGGCTGGTGTCCCGCAGGTCACGTCGGTACATGCGTTTGGGGTCGGCGAGGGTGGGGTTAGTCGTTGGGTTCGCGGTAATAGATAGTTTCAGGTG
>CAYXXM010000207.1:0-3402 GCA_964469085.1 uncultured Haloferacaceae archaeon | reverse complement strand
CCCTATTGTGGGCGGGCGAGTCACTCACCACCGAGCGGCTGCGCCGGGCGGTCGACGCCGAGATGGCCCGACATGGCGTGCGGAGCGCCGGAAACACGGTCATCGGCGCCGGGCAGACCGCCGCGGACCTCCACTTCACGGGCGTCGACGACATCGCGCCAGGCGAGACGGTGCTGCTGGACATCTCGCCGCGGGGCCCCCACGGCTACTACGGCGACCTCACGCGGACCTTCGTCGTCGAGAGCGAGGGCGGCTGGGCCCGCCGGGCCTTCGTCGCTGTCGAGCAGGCCCACGGGGTGGCGCTGGACCACGTCGTCGCCGGCGCGACCGCCGGAACTGTCCACGATGAGGCCGCCGCGGAACTTGCAGCGCATGGGTTCCAGGTGGATTCCTCGGAATCCGGCTTCACCCACGGCGTGGGCCACGGCGTCGGCGTCAGTCTCCACGAGGGGCCGTCGCTCACCAGTGACGCCCCACTCGAAGCCGGGAGCGTCGTCACCATCGAACCGGGCGTCTACGACCCCGACGTCGGGGGCGTCCGAATCGAGGACCTCGTCGTCGTGACCGAGGACGGCTACGACCGTCTCGCGAGCTACCCCGTTCGGTTTACACCGGAATCCCCCGAGTAGCCGTCCGAGACTTTTTGAACCAGAGCGGGACCAGCGCCGGCGTGGTCTGAATCGAGCCGTGAGCGAACCGAGGCGGGAGTCCGGCGCATCGCTCACGGCAGCGGTTGCGCCGGCTGTTCGCCAATCATCGAGGGCGGCTCCCGACTCGGCGACGGTGCCACGCGACTGCGACGGGTCAACTGCTGCGGCTCCGTTACTCCTCCGAGTCAGGGCTGGGGACATCCGCCTGGCTATCGGCGTCGCCGGGGGCGCCGATGACCCGCTGGAGTGCGCCCTTCGCGAGCGTTTCGGGGAGATCTTCAGGCGTCGTGAGATACTGGGGAAGCGCCACCATGAGAGTCGCAATGGCGATAGCCACCGCACCGAGGACGAGATCGCCACCGACGAGCTGTTCAACGGCGTAGATAGCCAGCGGAATCGCGAACACGAGGCTGCCGCCGAGAGCCAGCAGCTGCCGGATGCCGAGCGTCATCAGCGGTGGCTACCGCCGCGGCGGGGAAAACCCTCACGCCGCACTCCGTCACAGAACTGAGAGTGGAAACGCTCTTGTGACGCGATGGCCGAGGTTCCGCCGTGTTCACCGGCATCGTCGAGCGAACGGGGGAGGTAACCGACGTCACCGAGAGTGCCGATGGGAAGCGACTCACCATCGCAGCGCCGGGTCTGGACGACCTCCAGCACGGCCAGTCCGTCAACGTGAGTGGCGTCTGTCTCACCGTGGAGGCGTTCGAGACCGATGCGGGACCTTCGGTAGCCTCGCGGACAGAGTCCGCAGGCACCGAATCGGAGTGGTTCGAGGTGTTTCTCGCGAGCGAGACCCTGGCGAAGACGTATCTCGGCGACCTGTCGGTCGGCGACGCCGTCAATATCGAGCTGGCGATGCATGCCGACGGCCGCTTCGACGGCCACATCGTGCAGGGGCACGTCGACACCACGGCGACTGTCGAGGCCGTCGAGCAGGTCGGGGAGGACTGGCGCTACACGTTCTCACTGCCTGGGGAGGTGGGGAAGTACGTGGTCTCGAAGGGTTCGATTGCCGTCGATGGCATCAGCCTCACCGTCGCCGAGCGACGCGACGACGCGTTCGAGGTGGCAATCATACCGGCAACGCGAGAGCTCACGACGCTCTCCGAGAAATCTGTCGGCGACCCAGTCCATCTGGAGGTCGACGTGATGGCGAAGTACGTCGAGCAGATGGTGTCGGGCTACTAGTCGGCCTGGCCGGAGCAGGCTTCCTGACCGCCGTCGGCTTTCGCCGGCTCGGGTGGGTTCAGCTGGTAGAGGTTCTGGCGGGCGTCGGCAAAGTAGACGTCTTCGTCGACGACGCCGATTCCTTCAAGCCGTTCGAGCGCGTACCGGACTGTGCGCGCCGAGAGCATCGACTCCTCGACGATGCCCTTCTGTGTGAGGGGACCGTCGTACTCCAGCACTTTGAAGACGAGCTTGGCGCTTGGTGGGAGGTCGTCGAGACTCTCCTCGTCTGTCTCGGTCATCATTACGGTTCGAAACACCCCACGCGCATAAATCTTCGTGGATGGGCGGCTTGGCACCCCCTGGATAGATAGGTTGGCACCCCCTGGATGGATGGGTTGGTAGCCCCTGGATCGGCGGATTGGTACCCCGGCGCGTCGACGCTCGCCCACAAACGAACACCTTTTGTCGCCCGGCCTCGCATCCTTTCCCATGGCTACGGAGAGTTCTCGCGGACTTTCGGACCACCTCCGCGGGGTGACCGTCACGACCCTCGCCTGCCTGTCGGGCGTCGGCGCGACAGTCGTGAGTTCGGTCGTGGTCGGAATGGGCGCCGCCGCGGTGACCAGCGAACTCTCGCTGGTCATCGTCGCGGGGTTCGTCCTCGCCCAGTATCCGGTGCTCTACGCGCTGGGCGTGGACGTATCCGAGTTCGGGGTGAAGGACAACCTCTACGTCGCGTTCATGACGTTCGCGCTCTGGTACCTCACCTACGCAGTGCTGGCGACAGAGGCCGTGCTCTGATGTCCAGCGACAGCATCGCCGTCGTGGACCTGGATCGCTGTTCGCCCGACCGCTGTAACTACGAGTGCGAGAACTTCTGCCCGCCGAACCGGACGGGGAAGGAGTGCATCACTCTGCGCGGCGACGCCGCCGAGGAACAAGGCGGCCTGGCCGGCGAACCGGACCAGATACACATCTCCGAGGAGATCTGTCTCGGGGAGAGCTGTGGCATCTGTGTCGAGAAATGCCCGTTCGACGCGATCGAGATCATTAACCTCCCCTCGGAGCTGGAGGACGACCCGATCCACCGCTACGGGGAGAACGCGTTCGCGCTGTACGGACTCCCCACCCCGGAACCGGGGAACGTAACCGGCCTGCTCGGGCCCAACGGTATCGGGAAGTCCACCGCCGTTCACGCGCTTGCCGGCGAGATGACCCCGAACCTCGGCGAGTTCGATGACGACTCCGAGTGGGACGCCGTCCTCGACCGCTACCGTGGGACTGCGCTCCAGAACTACCTCGAAAAGCTGCTCGCCGACGAGGTAACGGTCGCCCGCAAGCCCCAGTACGTCGACAAGATTCCGGACCAGTTCGACGGGACGGTCCGGGATCTGCTGGCGGCGACCGACGAGCGGGGCGAACTCGCCGCTCTCGTCGAGGAGCTCTCGATAGAGCCGGTGATGGACCAGCCCATCGACTCGGTGTCGGGCGGCGAGCTCCAGCGCGTCGCGCTGGCGGCGACGCTCGCCCGCGACGTGGATTTCTACTTCCTCGACGAAATCACGCCGTATCTGGACAT
>CAYXXM010000206.1:0-3410 GCA_964469085.1 uncultured Haloferacaceae archaeon | reverse complement strand
TGGACCGCCTCGACAGCGCCGCGCTTGAGCACCTCGTGGACCCCCCGGTCCCCCGCTGCGCTGGTGTCGACGGTCTTCGCGACCGCCTCGGCAACCTCGGGGTACTCCTCCTGCAGATACTCCTCGGCGTCGCGCTTGGTGAACCCGGGACCGGCGAGGATGACGGCCGCCACGTCCACGTGCTGGAGCGCTGACCCGAGTTCCTCGAACAGGCGCTCCCGGGGCTGGGCGTACTCTCCCTTCCCGGTCGGGCCGGCAATCGAGGCGTACTCGTCGGTGCCGTACTGCTGGACCGTGTGAATGTACGCCTCCCCCTCTTCGACAGTGACGATCGCCACGTCGGGCGCGTCCGTGGCCTCCGCGGCCTCCTCGAGGCGGTCTTCCTGGTCCGGTTTGAGGTGTTTCTCGACCGTGAGCTCGTCGTGTGTCTCGACGTTGAGCGTGTGGTGGAGGCCGAGCTGATCCTCCCGTGAGCAGGCCTCGATGACGCCGCCAACCCGGAGCCGGTTGGTGAAGCGGGCGAACTCGACGTCCATCACCTCGATGGTGAGATGGAGGTGCTCGCGCTCGCCACCGGTGTCGCGCATCTGGTCGTCGGCGCGCTGGATGCGACGGGTCGTGTCGCCCTCGACCATGTCGCCCGGTTCCAGCACGTGCGAGAGGTGCCAGAGGTCGTCAACGGTCTCGGGGACGAGCGTCACCCGGTCGCGGCCCGCCTCGCCGCGACCGCGCTTGACGATTCGCATGGCTACCCCTCTGAGTGGAGGGGGTACGACTCTTTCCATTTCTGCAGTGACCGAGCCCTGCGATACAGTTACACACGTTGGTTGACCTGTTCGTTCGTGGAACTTTCGGTAGAGGCGCTCACGCGCTGGATTTCGGGTGTACTCGCCACAGTCGAATCGGTTCCTCGGCCCGAAACCCGACAAGAAAGCTTATACCGGGTGCGTATTTACGGTACCGTGGACGCCGGAACGGTACTCGGGTAGGGGTACTTGGTGCCATTCCGGCCCACACATCTTCGCAGTATTCACGTGTCCGAGCGACAGCTACACAGTATGGAGTTCCACGTCTGGGAACCGGTGTACGAGCGAATCCTGGCGGCGTTCGGCTTCGACCGGGCGGCCGACGAGCGCTCCCGCGATCGTCTCGCAGCCCTCGCCGACCCGTTCGACCTCGACCGGCTCTCGGGGTTCGACGGCGCCACCGTCGCCGTCGCCGGGGCTGGTCCGGCGCTCGTCGACGAGACGGGGATGGCAGCGAGCGCGGACCGGGTTGTCGCCGCCTCGTCGGCCGCCGACGTCCTGGCCGACGCCGGCGTCGACGTGGACCTCGTCGTGACGGACCTGGACAAGAACCCGGCATCGCTGGCCGAGATGAGTCGGGCGGGGACGCCGGTCGCGGTCCACGCCCACGGAGACAACATCCCGGCCGTCGAGGAGTGGGTGCCGTCGTTCGCGGCCGACCAGCTGCTGGCGACGACCCAGGCCGAGCCAGCCGGACCGGTCCGGAACTTCGGCGGCTTCACAGACGGCGACCGGGCGGCGTTTCTCGCCGACGCGCTCGGCGCCGCGGAGCTCCGGTTCCCCGGCTGGGCATTCGACGACCCGACCGTCGGGCCGGTGAAAGCCGAGAAACTCCGTTGGGCAGAGCAACTCCTCTACTGGCTGGAACACCGCCGGAACGAACAGTTCCCGCTGCTCGACGGGCGACGCGAGGGGCTCGCGCTCCCGGTCGAGAATGGTTGAGGCTACTCAACGTCGAGGTGAGGACTGAACCCACTCCACATCGAGGTGAGGACTGAACCTACTCCACGTCGAGCAGGTCGCTCCCGCCGGGCGCGAGGAACTCCTGAATCCTGTCGGCGCTCGCGATTTTCCGGACGAACGCCTCGTCATCGAACCGGCGTTTGAACTCGCGGTAGCATTTCACCGCGGCGTCGTTCTGGGCGAACTTCCCCGGCTCCAGCCGGATGCTCGTCGCCGACTGCGGCTCGATGGCCGAGGGCGGGCCGCCGATGACCCGGGTTTCGTCCTCGCAGGTGATGCCGACGGCGACGCGACACTCGACGCCGCGGAAGTACTCCCGGTCGCCGCGGATGGCGAAGCCGCCCTTCTCCAGATACTCGCCGGATTCCGGCGTCTTGCTCACCTGGTCGGGGTCGACCATGTAGGCATCGCCGGCCCCGCGACCGTCCTTCCAGACTGAGGAGTAGGAGACGGCGAACTGCGCGGCCTCCTGGAGCGTCGACTCGGGGAACTCGACCGGCGTCGACGGCTCGGACGGGCCGCTGGCTTTCAGTATCGTGACGGGGCCGCCGTGGGCCTCGGTGTGGAAGAACCGGTCGTGTTTGTCGAGATACTTCTTCACGAGCGCTTCGTTCTGGTCGGCGTCGCGCCCGCCGATGACGAGGTAGCCGTCGCTGGTGTGGAACCACCGGAACGACTCGTACCAGTGCTGTGGCTGGCGAACCGGGATGGTCTCTTCAGCGAGCCAGTCCACCGCTCGGTCGTCTGCCGGTTCCGCCGGCTCCGGCTCGGGTTCGTCCTCGGTCTCCCACTCCTCGCGGCGCTGTTCGAGGGCGTTCAGTCGCTCACGAGTGTCCGCGATGGCCTCGCGGGCACCCTCCTTCTTCCCCTCGACGCGCTTTGCCTCCCGATAGAGCCTGTCGGCGTTCTTCTCGACACCCATCGAGGTGTCGAGCGTGATCTGCTCGTCGTCAACCTCGATGGTCACCATCCCCTCGGTGCTGTCGACGTCGACGACGGCCTCGGCCGCGGGGATGCCCTGTTCGGCTCCCTCGCCAAGCGTCTCCTCGATGGCGTCCCACGAGCGCTCCTGCTCGCGGGCCTGGCGAATCGTCGAGAGCACCTCGTCGACGAGGTCGTAGCGCTCGTAGCAGAGTTCGGCCTCGCGCCGGCGCCGTTCGGCCTCCGCCTCGAACCCCTCGATGGCCTGTTCCTGCTGGTCGATGATGCGTTGCTCCCGCTCGATTTCCGCCTCGAAATCCGGGCGCTCCCGGCCGGCGGCCGCCTCCTCCCGGCGCTCCTGGCGTTCCAGTCGGTAGAAGTACTCCTCCAGTGCGGCGTTGAAGGAGTCGAACACGACGCTCTGCAGGTTCGAGCGCTCCGCCAGCGCGACGGGGCTCACGTCGACCACGGGTTCCCGCTCGGTGAGGGGGGGTTCCTCGTCGGGGTCAGCAGCGCCTTCAGCGTCGCTCGGTTCCGTCGAGGAGTCCTCCGCGTCGGCCTCCTCGACGTAGACCCGCGGGTCGAACTCCCCACTTTTGAGCGCAGTCGACAGCGACGCCAGTTCTCGGTGGATGGCGCGGTACTCCGCCTCGCCAGCGTCGTCGATGGTCATCGTCTTCTCGACGTCGGCGCGGCGACAGAGCTCTTCCCCCCAGAAGC
>CAYXXM010000205.1:0-3436 GCA_964469085.1 uncultured Haloferacaceae archaeon | reverse complement strand
TCGACGCGTGCCCGGCCGCCGATGACCGTCTCGATGTAGCCCTGCTGGCCGTCAATCTCGACCTGCGCGCCGGGCCGGCGGTTCTCCTCGTCGATCTTGTTGACGCTGACCGTCTGGACCTCGTCCTGGCTGTACTCCCCGAAGCCATCTACGGCGGCGATGTCGACGGTGCCCTCGTCGCCGGCTTCACTGCCGGTGAGTGCCTCGTCGACGCCCGGGAAGACGTGGCCCTCCCCCACGACGATGATGCGCGGCTCGAACTCGTACTCGTCGTCGTCGATGCCAGCCTCCTCGGCGACGTCCTCGCGGGTCGTGTCGACCACGCGGTCGTCGCTCTGGGTGCGGACAGTGTAGTGAATACGGACAAAATCGCCCGACTGGATTCCCGACTCGGTCTCCTCAGTCTCGGCCTCGGCGTCGACTTCGGCGTCGGCCTCGTTCTCGCTCATACCGTATCGGTCACGTGTTTCACTCTTAAGGACAACGTTTCGCCCTCGGGGTGGCGACCGCGTCGAACCCGGTTAGGACCGCTCGTACGTCCCTGTCAGCGTGACGCTGTCGAGCACGTTCCCGTCCAGGCCAGCCTCCAGGTCCTCCCGGTTCGCGCCCGCCGGAACGTCGAGGGTGGTGTCAACCGCCGAAAGCTGGAACCGGTAGGTGTGTGGCCCATCACTTGTCGGCGGACATGGCCCCATGTACCCGATGTCCCCTGAGCTGTTCCTCCCCTGACGAGCGGCGCTGGAGAACGGCGGCCGCTTCTCCGGAGCCACGTCCTGCGGAATCGTCTCAACGAACGCCGGCACGTTCCAGAGCAGCCAGTGAACGTACGGACTCTCTCCCGCGTCGGGGTCGTCGAGAATCAGTGCGAGTGTCTCTGCGTCCCCAGGTACACCCGAAACCGTCAGCTTCGGATTTACGTCGCGGCCCTCGCAGGTGTATCGCGCCGGGATGGACCCGCCGTCGTCGAAGGCCGCCGTCGAGAGTCCCAGATTGGATTCCGAATTAATTCCGGCTGTCTCCGTACTGCTACCCCCACAGCCAGCGAGAAGCGCCGCGACACCCACGAGTTCGAGCTGATACTGCCGCCGATTCATGCGGACAAATCGGGCCGGAATGTGAATTAACGTTGGGGCCCAGGTCTGCCGGCTACAGGCGGATGTTCACCATCACGAAGACGATGGATAGCTGGAGCACTCCCTGAATCCCGGCGAGTTTGGCGTTGCGCATCCCGATGGCGCCGATTAGCTCCTCGTCTGGGTTCACGGAGACGATCTCCCGGTAGATGCGCACTTCGCCGGGGAGCAACACGCCGAAACCGAGCACCGAGAGCAGCGCCACAACCACCAACGCCGCCAGTATCCAGTGGTCGAGCATCGCGAACTCCTCGAGCGTCGTCCAGAGGCCAGCGAGGCTCCCGACCAGGACCACCGCGAGCGGGTTTCCGGGCTGGTGCCGCCAATCACCGGCCCGAGCACGGCGCCCATGAACAGGTCGATTCCGGTCCAGAGCATCGCTGCCATCACGTGGACGTACGTCAGCGCGACCAGGTTCCTCGTCGTCGTCGCCGCCGTCAACGCCGCAAACGGAATGAGGACAACTGCGGCCGCGGAGCGGGGGTCGCTCGCTCTGCGAGCCCTCGAACTCCGCAGGTGGGTGAATCGGCTGTCGGTGATGGTGTCATGCAGAGACGTGTCTGTTCCACGTGGGTAATTCTTGCTTGACACGTTCGGCCGGTGGGGGGACGACCCACCGCGGTCGACGTAGCCGGCGGGGTTTTACCATCCGCGGTCGACCCACCCTCCATGTACGAGGTCGAACTGAAGGTCAGGGCCGACCACGACCGACTGCGTGGGGCCCTGATCGACCGTGGCGCGGCGAGACTCGGCGAGGTTCTGCAGGTCGACACGTACTACGACCCGCCACATCGCGACTTCGCGGAGACCGACGAGGCACTCCGCATCCGGCGGGAGACGCCCAGCTCCGCCGAGCGGAGCGCCGAGACGACGACCAAACTCACCTACAAAGGGCCGCGCATCGAGGCCGCGTCCAAGAGCCGCAAGGAACACGAGACGGTGGTCGCGGACGGTGAGGCGATCGCGAAGTTGCTCTCCGGGCTGGGGTTCGAACCCGCTGCGACCGTCGAGAAGGAGCGCCAGCGCTACCGCCTAGACGGCTGGACGCTTACGCTTGACACCATCGAGGAGCTGGGCGAGTTCCTCGAGGTCGAACGGGATGTCAAAACCGCCGCAGACGTCGAGGGGGTCCGGGAGGAGGCGACGACGCTGCTCGAGGACCTCGACCTGGACCCTTCAGACCAGATACGGACCTCCTACCTCGGCTTGCTGCTGGAGCGGGGGACCGAAGACGAGGGATGACCCCGCCCCGACGAGACGCAGAATATACTCAGTGGTAATTACTTCCCACCAATTCGTTTCCGAAGGTTATAGACGGTCCCCCGGAATAGAGCCAGCAATGACGCGGAACATCCAGGTCGGGGAACTCGACCGGCAGGCGGTAGAGGACCAGCAGGTCGAGATCGTCGAACGCAAGGGCATCGGTCATCCGGACTCCATTTCTGACGGCATCGCGGAGGCGGTCTCTCGTGCGCTCTCGCAGCTCTATCTCAACCGTGTCGGCAAGGTGCTCCACTACAACACCGACGAGACGCAGCTCGCTGCCGGCCGGGCGGCGCCGGCGTACAGCGGCGGCGAGGTCATCGAGCCGATCTACATCCTCATCGTCGGCCGGGCGACGAAGAGCTACGAACAGGCCGGCCAGACCGTCGAACTCCCGGTCGACTCGACGGCGCTTGCGGCCGCTCGCGAGTATCTGGCCGAGAACATCCCGGAGCTGGAGTACGGAACGGATGTCGTGGTCGACGTGCGCCTCGGCGCCGGCTCCGGTGACCTGCAGGACGTGTTCGGGGAGGAGGAGGTCCAGGTCCCGATGGCCAACGACACCTCCTACGGCGTCGGTCACGCGCCGCTGACCGAGACCGAGCAGATCGTCAGGGACGTGGAATACGGCATCAACGGCGAGTACGCCGCCGAGAACCCCGAAATCGGCCCCGACGTGAAGATCATGGGCAAGCGCGAGGGCGACCACATCGACATCACCGTCGCGGTCGCGATGGTCGACAGATACATCGAGGACCTCGCGGACTACAAGTCGGCCGTCGCGGACGTGCGCGAGTACGTCACGAGCCTCGCGCGGGAGCGCACCGAACGGACAGTGAACGTCGACGTCAACACCGCCGACGATTACAGTAACGGGTCGATCTATCTCACCGTCACCGGCACCTCCGCCGAGCAGGGCGACGACGGCTCCGTCGGCCGGGGGAACCGCGCGAACGGCCTCATCACGCCAAATCGGCCGATGAGCATGGAGGCCACGTCCGGGAAGAACCCCGTCAACCACATCGGCAAGATTTACAACC
>CAYXXM010000204.1:0-3492 GCA_964469085.1 uncultured Haloferacaceae archaeon | reverse complement strand
CATCGAGCAGTACGATACGGGGACGGGGTATCTCGAAGCCCTCCGTAGCGTCGCCATCGAGGCGGTCGAACAGGTAGCCGGCGAGCGCGAGGCTGTCAGCTCGCTCGAGGTCGAGCCCGGTGAGGCGGCCCCCGCCGAACTGGGGCCGCTCCCTGACGCCACCGTGTCACTGGAGGCTGTCGAACCGGAAGCGGTGTCGACGGACGAGGTAGAATCTGCGCCGGGGGATGCGGACGCTGAGCCAGACGAAGATGCGGGTGAGACAGTCGAAGACGATGAAGATGAGACAGCTGAAAACGATGAGGAGACAGTCGAAGACGATGAGGAGACAGCTGAAGACGAGGAAGAGCTAGTCGACGACGAGGAAGAGACAGAGACGCCGGACGAACCCGCAGACACGACGACGGGGGACGAATCAGGGGAAGCTGAGCCCGCAGACGCCGAGACCGAGCCCGCGGCAGCACCCGCCGTCGACCCCTCGGCTGCCGACGCCGAGGAATCCGCGGGAGCTGAGGCCGACGAGTCGGCCTCGACCACAGCCGCTGAAGCCGGCGCTGGCGAGCAGGAGACGGAGTCTGACGGGGCGCCGACCGACGACGAATCCGCCGACATCGACGGTAGCGAATCGGTCCAGGAGACCGTCGGGCATGAGGCCGAGGAACTCGGCGACTTCGACCCCAGCGAGACCGTCGACGAGGACGCAGACGCGCTGACCGAGGCCGAGCGCAAGGAGGTCGAGGAGGAGTTCGGCACCGAGTTCGAAACCGGCACCGAGGTCGACGAACCGGGTGAAGCAGATATCGACGTCCCGACAGCGGAGGGGGACCTGGAGGAGGAGGACGACACAACGGCAGATGCGGATGCCGAGGCGGACGAGGACCAGACAGAGCCAGCCGAGGAGGAAGCGGACGCTGACGCCGATTCCGACCTGGAAACCGTCGTCGTCGACACGATGGACGCGCTGGACGAAGGCGACGGCGTCGCCCGCGATGCCGTCATCGATGCCGTCGTCGACGAGCACGGCGCCGACCCGGACATCGTCGACGACGCCATCCAGGAGGCGATGATGAGCGGGAAGTGTTACGAGCCCAGCGAGGGGACGCTGAAGGCCATCTGATGGCGTCCGTGGACCCGGTGCCGGGGGCGCCCGCGGCGACGGTCGACCTCGGCGACGAGCGCGCGCTGGCGGTCGCGGACTACCACGCCGGTATCGAGGTGGGTCTCCGCTACGAGCACGGGGTGGAACTCGAATCCAACGCGGACCAGCGCCGCGAGCGGGTGCTCGCGCTGCTCGACCGCACCGACGTGGAGCGACTCGTCGTTCTCGGTGACCTGTTCCACCGCATCGCCGAACCCGGCGGCGCGGAGGCCGACGAGGTCCGGGACCTGCTCGATGCGCTGGAGCGTCGCGGAATCCCGCTGACGCTTGCGCTCGGGAACCACGACGGTGGCGCCGCGGCGGTGTTCCCGGACCGCATCGACACGCTGCCCACCGATGGCGCCCGGCTTGGCGATATCGGCCTCGTCCACGGTCACACGTGGCCCAGTGAGGCAGCGCTCTCGGCGAAGACAGTCTGTATCGGCCACGAACACCCAACGGTCCGACTCACCGACGAGGTGGGCGGGAGCCGCGTCGAACCGGCCTGGGTCCGGGGGCCCCTCACGCCGGAGACGTTCGCCGACCAGCTCGGCGGCGACTCGGCGGCGATGGACTGGGCCGACCCGGAACTCGTCGTCTTCCCGGCGTTCAACGAGCGCACGGGCGGCACCTGGGTCAACGTCAGTGGCCAGTCCTTTCTCGCGCCGTTTCTCCCCGAAGCGCTGCCCGCGGCGGACGCGTACCTGATGGATGGGACGCGCCTGGGCGACTACCGCGAGGTCTGATCACCACTCCTGACGCTCGAAGGCGTCCCGCACCACGTCGAGGGAGTGCTCGAGGAGCCGCATGTCGGGGGTGAAGGATTCGATAGAGACCGTGCCGTCGAAGCCGGCTGCGACCAGTTCCGCGGCGACCGGTTCGTAGTCGATTTCGCCGTCGCCGAGCGTCAGGTGGCTGTCGCCCCTGGCTCTGGCGTCGTGGACGTGGAGGTGGCTGACGTGGCCTGCATGGTCCGCGAGAAACGCTTCGACAGCCGCCTGCCCGCCTTCCTGATAGGCGTGGCCGACGTCGAAACAGACTTGGACGTCGCAGTCCGCGAGCGCCGCACCCACGGTGTCGAGACTGTAACCCCGGTCCAGATGGCCGAGGTTCTCGAACGTCACCGCGACCCCGTGGCGCTCGCCGGCCGCGGCGAGGCGGCGCACGTTCTCCCGGAGCAGGGCGGCGTCGCCACGGCTTCCGCGGTTCGCTGTGCAGTGTGCGACAGCTTTCTCGGCACCTAACTCCGCGGCGAGTTCGAGCGCGTGGTCGAAATGGGCGTGGACGCCGTCGGCATGCTCCGGCGGCGCGTGCACCAGCGGTTGCT
Source organism: uncultured Haloferacaceae archaeon (assembly GCA_964469085.1). GTDB lineage: Archaea > Halobacteriota > Halobacteria > Halobacteriales > Haloferacaceae > Halolamina. Next base: position 1,027 of record CAYXXM010000204.1, on the reverse strand, counting down.
CGATTGGGAGGTGGACGATGCGGGCGAGGTCGGCGGCCTCACAGTGCTGTCGAATCTGCTCGGTGTCGAGATTCCGGAGCGGGACGTTCGATTCGCCGAGTGAGGGTTCGACGAACGAAAACGCGTCCGGAACGTCGGGGATGCGGTCGAGAAACGGCCCGATGCTGGTGCCGTACTGCATGGCACCGTCTGGACAGAGCGGGGAGAAATGCGTGTCGGTCGACCTGCTCGGACCAGGGTGGGATTTGCCCGAACCAGTGTGAGACCTGCTCGGACCAGCGTGGAATCTCCCCGAGCCAGCCTGGGACGCGGTCGGAACCCACGTGGACCCGTCAGGCGATGAGCCTGAGGAACTGCACCGTCGCGAACGTGGCAGCGAAGACCGCGAAGGCCACGGCGATGGTCGACGGATTCTGTCGGGTGCCCGTGTAGACTGCGTACCCAACGGCCGCGAGGATGAGTACCCCGAACAGCATGTCGAACAGGTTGGCGTCGACGGGACCGCCGGTGACGGCGGGAAGACCCCAGGTGAGTAGCGAGACGAGCCCCGACCAGCCGAAGCCGCCGAGGAAGAGTTCGCGTTCCGGTAGCTCCATACCCGTGCCGATGGGGGCCGGACAGTTGAACGCTCGGAGTTCGTCCCGGGCCACCCTGCGAATCGGCCTCAGAGCAGTAGCCCGACGGTCCCGAGCGCCGCCCCGACGACGGCGGCCCACCACAGGGCGCCCTGTTGGGTCGGTCCGCCGGCTGTTTCGGGACGGGCGACGCCGACGACGCCGATGACGGTGAGCAGACCGGACCCGGCGAGCGCAATCGCGTTGCCGGGCCACACTCCGACCCGGAAAATGGCGAGTGTCCAGTTGAGCGACTGCACGAACCCGAGCCAGGTCATCGCGAGCCAGAACGTTCGACGGGTGGTGAGCCTCACGGGCGAACTCCGGTCCCCTCGACAGAAAAGCTGTCGACGCTAACTGCGAGGAGTAACGCCTTTGCCGCGCCTTGCCCTCGGGCTGGGCATGAAGGTGCG
>CAYXXM010000203.1:0-3585 GCA_964469085.1 uncultured Haloferacaceae archaeon | reverse complement strand
CGAGGTCCTGCATCGAGGTGCGCTCGCCGTCGTAGACGATGACCGAGCCCTCGTGGAGTTCGTCGACGTTTTCGTCGACGGTGCGCTGGGTCAGCGCGATGAGCACGTCGAGTCGGTCGACGACGCTCTCGACGGGGTCGATAGCGGTTCGGACCTTGTACGCCGTGTACCCCCCGCGAATGCGCGAGGCGAAGTCCTTGGAGGTGAACACGTGCCGACCGCCCCGAGAGAGCGCTCTGGCGAAGATCTTCCCGGTGGAGCTGATGCCATCGCCGGCCTCGCCGCCGATGGCCCAGTTGAAGTCCGCAGGCATGCTACTCTGAAGGTTGCTTCGGACGACGCAAAAGGCTTCCTGACTTGTGCCGTCCGTCCAGTTCACCCGGGTGAGACCGGTCGAAACCGAACGTTCGTGAAAGATTGCGTCGCCGCCCGGAAGGCAAGTGGCTTCTGGGGGGAGAAAGAACCGCAGACCATGGACACCACGGTCGGCGTCGTCGCCAACGAGTCGGTTGGGCCGGACACCTACGCGGTGACCTTCGAGTCGCCGCCGGCGTTCGACGGCCTGCCGGGCCAGTTCGTCAAGCTATCGGCCGACATCGACGGCGAGGGCCACGCCCGGTTCTACACGCTCTCCTCGCCTGACACCGAGGAGACGTTCGAAACGACCATCGAGGTCGACGCGGCAGGCGGCCCGTTCAGCGCCCACCTCGCCGACCTCCAGGAAGGCGACGAGGTGGCCGTCGAGGGGCCGTACGGCAACGAGCACTACGAAGGCGAGGCCCGGGTGGTCGTGCTCGCCGGCGGCCCGGGCGTCGGTCCCGCCGTCGCCATCGGCGAGGCGGCGCTCGAAGACGACAACGATGCTGTGGTGGTCTACCAGCACGACGGGGTGCCCGCGCATCAGGCGCGCCTGAACGCACTCGCCAGCGCGGGCGCGAGCGTGGATCTGGTCGACGTGGACGAGCCAGATCTGGACGACGCGGGCGGGGAGGTCGAAGCGAGTGAAGAGGCCGATGCGGGGGGCGAGAACGCCTTCGAAGCGGCCGTGGATGACGCGGTGACCGCGATAGCGGACGAACAGGTGTTCGTCTACGGCTTCGCCGACTTCGTCGCAACGGCACGGACGGCTATCGAGGCGGCCGGCGGCGACCCGGACGATGCGAAGGTGGAGAACTTCGGGTAGCCACGTTCTGCCCAGTGACTGTGCGGGCTATCGTGGCCGCCGTGCCGCGACGCGACCATCCGGCCAGCTGACTGCGGACGCGAACCAAAGTATTCACTACCGGGCGTCTTCAACGCGATTGCATGGAGAACGACGCCCTTTCTCGCCGTGGGTTCCTTCGCGCCGGGACCGCAGGTGTTGCTGGCGCCGGGACGGCGGGGACCGCTGCGGCACAGGAAGGTACGGACACGGCTGCTGAGTCCGGCGGTGGCGGCACGGAGACTGTCACAGTCGGCCCGGGCGGCGGCCTCGTCTTCGAACCCGATGAGCTGACGATAGCGACCGGAACGACCGTGAACTTCGTCTGGGAATCGGACAACCACAACGTCGTCGTCGAGAACCAACCCGAGGGTGCAGACTGGAGCGGGACCGAGGGCGCGCCGAACACGACCTACGACACCGGCCACGAGTACAGCCACACGTTCGACACGGTGGGCACGTACGACTACTTCTGTCAACCGCACAAAGCCGCGGGGATGGTCGGCAGTATCGAAGTGGTCGAGAGCATCGAGACGGAGGCGCCGGCGGGGCCGGCGGTGCCGGAGAGCGCGAAGACGCTGGTGGTCGCCACTGCGTTCGCGATGGTCGCGACGCTGGTGCTCGCGTTCTTCTTCCTGAAGTTCGGCGGCGATAGCCCGAACCACGAGTCAGAGTAAGCGCTCCCCCGCAGTCGGCGCCCATCGGTTGAGAAACCGTGGCCGCGCGGTCAGAACAGGCCACGCAGGGCCTGCGTCTCCTTGTAGCAGGCAAGATACTGCTCCAGCACCGCGTCGTGGTCGTACTCCTGGTAGCTCTCGTCGACGGTACGGCGCGGCGCGTCACCGGCCTCGGTGATGGCTGCCGCGAGCTCCTGGGGACTCGTCACCAGCTGGCCCCACTCGACTCCCTCGACGAGTTCGTGGGCGCTGGAGTCAGCCTGGTACTCGACGAGGCCGAGACAGCCACAGGAAAGCGCTCGGAGCAGTTCCGTGGCGAACGGCTCGACCGTCGCGGTCTGGGCGAACACGTGCGCCCCCTTGTAGATGCTGACACGCTCGCGCTCGGGGAGTGCGCCGGTGAACGTCACCCGGTCGTCGATGCGAAGGTCGCGCGCGGCGGACTCGACAGCCTCGCGTTCGGGGCCGTCACCGATGACGGCGGCCGACCAACTTCGCTGGCGGCGCTCCGCCAGCGCGAGGAGCAGCGTCTGGACGTTGGCGTGCTGGTCGAGCCTGCGGGAGTAGACGACGTCGAATCGCTCGTCGACTGGTGCCTCACGAACGAGGTCCATGTCGATGCTCTCGGACACCACCCTGACAGCCCCGCCGTCGCCGCCGTGCTCGCGCACGCTGGTACGAACCGTCTCGGAGGGCGTGGTCACGATCTCGGCGCCGTCGGCGACGCGTCCGTAGCCACTCGTGGGGTCGTTTTCGGAATCCTGGAACCAGTCGACGAGCACCGGGGTCCTGAGCAGCGTCCCGGTTTTCTCCGCGACGCCGGCGTGACGCGGTGGGCTGTTGATGACGTGAATCACGTCTGCGTCCGCACGACGCAGCGCCAGCGGCAGTTTGGCGGCGAACCGCCCCGATGCGGCGTCACGAACCACGCGTCGGTAGGTGATGCCGTCGTGCTCGAAAACGGGGGTTTCGTCGCCGCCCCACCACTGGGCACAGAGATACACCACCTCGTGGCCCCTGTCCGCGAGATGGCTTGCGGTGCGTCGCAGCCGTTCCAGGGCCCGCGTGTCGCGGTGATGGGCGGTCTCCATGGAGACGAAGGCGACGCGCACGAACCGTGGTACCTCCCCAGGGGGTAAAAACAGCAATGACTCGGTATCGCGACTGAGAACCGAGCGACGGGGTCAGAGGTAGCGGCGGCTCCGACCCCGCGATTCAGCGGTGCCGCTTGCCGACTGGTACAGCTACGCGAAACGGAACCAGCCCCGACCGACCACCGCGTTTCTCCCTGGTGAGGGTCGTCCCAACTCCCGACTGGCGACGGCGTTTCCCGCTGGAGAGCGTCGGCCCAACTGTCGTCCGGTCGGACTGGCCCGGGCTTAGAGGATGCCCTGCTTGTCCAAGCCGTCCATGATGTCGTCGACGAGTTCGTGAACGTCCGAGTAGGGGAACTCCTGCTCGCCGCCAAGCTTGGCGGCCATCTCCATCGCGGTGAACGAGACGTCTTCGGCCTCGAACCGCGTGCTGGGTCCCTCCGGGAGCGCCGGGACGAGGTCCATCTGGCTGTCGACCGGGAAATCGGCACCTTTGAACGCGGTTATGAGCTGTTCGCGGAGTTCCTTCCGAGCGTCCGGACTGGCCATGCCCGAACTTGTCACGGAGTTCCGCAAAAGCGTTCCGAAATCATGGAAAATCCCCAAGCCGTTC
>CAYXXM010000202.1:0-3615 GCA_964469085.1 uncultured Haloferacaceae archaeon | reverse complement strand
ACGCCCGAGTGAATCAGAAACAGCGGCGAGGCGAGGACGAACAGGCCCGCGAGCAGCCCCGTCCGGGCGTCGAACAGTTCCCGCCCCAGCGCGGCTGTGAGGGCCACGACCGCCGCCGAAATCCCGGCGAGTGCGAGACGGAAGCCACCGAACAGCTTCCCGAGGGCGAACACTGCCGCCGGAACGGGCGCGTATTTCGGGTAGAGCCCCTGCTCGCTCGCGACGAAGAACCACGGACGGAACGCCTCCGCGACCGGCGGCCGCAGGTAGAGCCGCCCGGCGAGCAGCATCTCGGCCTGCTGGGGTAGACCCCTTCGTCGTGGTTGAGCGAGCGGTAGGGGAACAGCTCCGTCGTCGCGAGGAGCGAGATGATCGCAGCGGCAAGCGCGAGCAGGAGTGTTGCCATCCGGGCGCGGTCGAGCCACTCGGGAGGCTGGGGCCAGTCGGCGGTTTCGAGCCACTCGGGACGTTGGAGCCATTCGGGGGTTTCGAGCCACTCGGGGCCTCTGAGGTCCGAGAAACGGTCGCGCGGACCCATCTACGGCGCCGGGTACCAGGCCAGTGTGTGGTCGGCGACCAGCCGAACACGCACTGATCTGCCCGTCTCGAACACCTCGTCGTGGTTGTGGAGACAGCGCACGACGGTGCCGTCGTTCAACTCCACGTGATAGACGAAGGAGGGCCCGGTGTACTGGCGGCGAATGACGGTGCCGTCTGCCTCCGACGCGCCGACGGGGGTGAGCCGCAGGTCGTCCGGCCTGACAAGCACGTCCACCATCGCCCCCACGTACTCGTCCGAGATTCCCTCCAGCAGGTCACGGCTGTAGGAACCGATGTGGGTCTCGACGGTGTCGGTCCCCACCTGCCCGGGAAGGAAGCTTGCCTGCCCGAGGAACGAGGCAACGAAGCGGGACTTCGGGTGTTCGAACAGCTCTGCGGGAGTACCGACCTGCTCGACGCGGCCGTCGTGCATCACGGCGACGCGGTCGGAGATGGACAGGGCTTCCTCCTGGTCGTGGGTGACCGAGACGGCGGTGACCCCGGCCTCCTCGAGGATGCGGGCCACCTCCTCGCGCATCTTCACGCGCAGGCGCACGTCGAGATTCGAGAACGGTTCGTCCAGCAGCAGGACGTCGGGTTCGGGGGCGAGCGAGCGAGCCAGCGCCACCCGCTGGCGCTGGCCCCCAGAGAGCTCGCCCGGTGCTCTGTCGCCGTAGCCGTGGAGGCCGACCAGATTCAGCAGCGCTGTCACCCGGTCCTCGGCGGCGGCGCTGTCGGGGTCGTCGAGACCGAACGCGATGTTCTCCGCGACGGTAAGATGGGGGAACAGGGCGTACTCCTGGAACACCATCCCAACATCGCGTTGCTCCGGCGGGACTGTCGACCCGTTGCCGGCGACGATTTCGTCGGCGACGGTGACGGTCCCCGCCGTCGGGTCTTCGAGTCCGGCGATGGTTCGCAGCGTCGTCGTCTTCCCACAGCCCGAGGGGCCGAGCAGCGTGAGGAGTTCGCCCTCGCGGACCTTCAGGTCGACGCCGTCGACCGCGGTTTCCTCGCCGAACCGCTTCACCACGCCGTCGAGCGAGAGGACCGACGGCTGGCCGGACCCGTCTGACTGGACGCTGGCGGCCGTCGAGGTGACGGTGTCGGCGGCCTTGTCAGCCGTCGAGCTGTCGGTGTCGGGCTGTGCGCTGTCAGCCGTCGAGGCGGCGTCCTCGGATGCGGATTCGGCGTCGTTCATCAGTTAGGAACGCTCCTGTCGCAGCAGCGGAACCATCGACAGTCCCGAGAGCACCACCAGCACGAGCGCCGGTAGCGCGGCACGGCCGTAGTAGCCCGCTTCCTGTACTCGCCAGATGTAGGTCACCAGTGTTGTAAACCCTGTCGGGTGGAGGATGAGCGTCGTGTCCAGTTCCTTCATCGTCGTCAGGAACACGAGCGCTGCGCCGGCCAGCAGCCCGGGCGCAATGAGCGGCAGCGTCACGCGCCGGAACGCCCGACGCGGCGGTTCGCCGAGGACCCGTGCCGCACCGATGAGCGCCCGGTCGACGCCAAGCACCGAGGACCGGGCCGACCCCACGGCCTGGGGGAGAAACCGAACCACGTAGGCAAAGATCAGCAGCGGGAGCGACTGGTAGACCAGCTGGGCTGCCTCGACGCCAAGCGCCCGCTGGAGCCAGTTGCTGCTGAAAAAGACCAGCGAGAGTCCGAGCACGACGCCGGGCATCGCGTAGCCAAGATACGTCGCTCGTTCGGTCACCCACGCCAAGATGGACCCCGACCGACCGGCGTAGTAGGCGACCGGCAGCGCGAACAGCAGCGTCACGACGCCGGCGAGCGCGGCGACGTAGACAGAGTTCATCGCGAACTCCGCCTTGAACGCCAGTCCGCCACCCGCATAGCCGGGGCCCGAGCGCACCAGCCACATCGCCAGGATGCCGACAGGCAGCACGAGCGTGAACGTCGAGACGAGCGCCGGAATCAGCGTCGCGACCCAGCGCAGTCGCCCGAGCGACACCATCGGTGTTGACGACGCCGGCGTGCCGTAGCCGGAGGCGTCCTCACCACCGATACGGGACTCCAGCGCGAGAATCACCGCGGTCACCGTCAGTAACTGGAGCGAGAGCAGCGTCGCGTTCGCCCGGCCCACGCCGAAGCTGTTGAGTTCGACGTAGATGACCCGGGTAAACACGTCGTAGCGCATGATGGCGGGCGTCCCGAAATCCGAGAGCGCGTAGAGGGCGACGAGCAACGCTCCCGCCGTCACTGCAGGCGCAACCTGCGGGAGGATGACGCGCCGGAACGCCTCGGGATAGCTATGGTTCAGCGTCCTGGCTGCCTCCAACTGGTTCTCGTCGAAAGACAGGAGCGAGGCACGCGTCGTGAGAAAGACGTACGGGTAGACGAACAGTGTCAGCACCAGCGCCGTCCCGCCAAGCCCGTACACCGTCGGGACGGTGATGGGCAGGGGCGCGAGGACATCGGCGAGTGCGCCGCTGGGGCCGAATGCCGAGACGTACGCGAACGCACCGATGTAGCTCGGCACCACCAGCGGAAGCGCGATGACGACGGTCCAGAACCGCCGAAACGGCATATCCGTCTGGACGGTCAGCACTGCCAGTGGAACGCCGAGAACGACCGAGGCGGTGGTGACCAGCGCGACGAGCGCGAGACTGTTGCGGAGCACACCGGTTGCCGTCGGCGAACTCAGTAGCGCGACGGCGTCGACAATGGGCACCTGATTCGCCCGGGCAAGGAGCCAGAGAAGCGGGGAGAGCACCGCGGCCGCCACGGCGGCCGAGAGCAGCACGAGCGAGAGCGAGACGCCCTCCTCGTCGAGACCGGCGAGGCCCCTGAGCCGCGTTCGGAGCGTTCCCGGTCCGCCGGGGTTCTCCCGCGTGGACATCAGAGAACGCCCACCTCACGCAGGAGGTCCACCGTTGGCCCGATGTTCGAGAGCTTCGAGATGTCGATCTCCGGGGGCTCGAGTTCGTCGATGGTCGGCAGGTCGCCGACGGGGGGTACCTCCGGAATCATCGGGTAGCCGTACGTCCGCGTGGCGAAGAACTCCTGGGCCTCCGCGGAGAGCAGGTGGCGGACGAAGCGGTTCGCCAG
>CAYXXM010000201.1:0-3744 GCA_964469085.1 uncultured Haloferacaceae archaeon | reverse complement strand
GTCGCCGACAGGCTCGTCGACCACGTTGGCGAAGAGATCGACCGGCTCACCCTCGTCGACGACGGCGACCCCGGCGGTGGGCTCTGTATTCTCCGGGGCTGCATGCCCTCCAAGGAGGTGCTCTCGGCCGCGGCCCACCGGTATCAGGCCCGGTCGGACCACCGGCTCGACGGCCCCGCCCACGAGCTGGACCTGGAGGCCATCGTCTCCACAAAGAACGACCACACGAGCAGCTTCGCCCACCACCGTCGCGGGCACGTCGACGACCTCGTCTCGGTCGACGGCGTCGAGTTCGTCGAGGGGACCGCTCGGTTCGCGGACGACGACACCATCGAGCTCTACGAGGGGCGCACGGTCGAGGCCGATACGGCCGAACGGCTGGCTGAACCGGCCTCGGAACCGACGCGGACCATTGAGGCCGACTACACCGCCGTCTCTACCGGCAGCGTCGTCAACGTTCCAGAACTCGACGGCATCGATGACGTCGAGTACACCACCTCCGCCGACCTGCTCGACGCCACGGAGCTCCCGGATTCGGGCATCGTCATGGGCTTTGGCTACGTCGGGATGGAGATGACGCCGTATCTGGCGGAGGCAGGCGTCGACCTCACCGTCATCGAGCACGACGAGCGACCGCTCGACGACGCCGCCGCGCCGTTCGGGGACGAGGCGATGGAGATCTACCGCGAGGAGTTCGGCATCGACATCCGCACCGAGACCCAGGAGCGGGCACTCGAACCCACCGCCGAGGGCGGCGTGCGCCTGACTTGCGAGGCCGCAGACGGCACGGAACAGGTGCTCGAAGCCGACGAGCTGTTCCTGTTCACCGGGCGTCGTTCCAACGTCGACGGGCTGGGGCTGGAGAACACGAGCGTCACGCCCGAACCGGGGTTCGTCCGTGACACCATGCAGGCAACCGGGGCCCCGAACCTCCTGTTCCCCGGCGACGTGAACGGGAAAGAGCCGCTGTTGCACATCGCCAAGGAGCAGGGCGCACTCGCCGGCGAGAACATCCTCGCCCACAACGCCGGAGAGCGACCGGAAGCGTTCGAGTTCACGCCGCATCACGTGATGTTCACCGGCGCGGGCGTCTACCCTTACGCCCGAGTGGGTGAGACTGCCGAAACCGCCCGCCAGGGCTCCGGACCAGACCCCGTGGTGGTCCGAACGCGGGCGGAAAGCGACGGCGTATTCAGGGTCAAGGACGCCCCGCACGGCCTTGCGGAGCTCGTGGTGGCCCAGGACGGGACGGTTCGGGGCTACCAGGGGCTGCACTACCACGCCGACGTGATGGCCAAGACGATGCAGCTCGCCGTCGAGATGGAACTCGACGTGCAGAAGATTCCCGACCGGTCGTTCCACCCGACGACGCCGGAGATTCTCGATAGCCTGTTTCGCGACGCGAAAGGAGCGCTTTCCGAGTAGCGACGCCGCGATTCGAATCTGGGTCGCGTCTCAGACCAGCCACGCCCGCAGCTCCGCGGCCGTCGGCGTCTCGGTCGTCGCGACGTAGTGACTGGCACAGGCGTTGCCGCAGGCCAGCGCAACCTCCCACGACCAGTCAGCGCCGAGGCCGACTGCCAGTCCGCCCGCGAACCGGTCGCCACCGCCGGTCTGGCGCTGGTCCTCGACGGTGGGGTTCTCGACGGCGACCACGCCGTCACCGGTGGCAGCAAGCGCTTCCCCGGCGCCGTGTTTCACCAGGGCGGAGATCTCCATCGCCGACCGGAGGGCGGTCACCCGGTCGCGGTCCGTCACGGGTGGCTCGGGCGGCTCGGGGAGCGCCGCCGCCAGCGCCTGGAGTTCGCGTCGGTTACAGGAGAGGACGACGTCGAACGTCGACTGGAGCGCGCCGACGGCCGAACGGAGTTCGCGGTGGCTGTTGCGAGTGCTCCCGACAACGTCGCCCGGGTCGAAGACGAACGGCACTCTGGGGAGCGAGCGCTCACCCAGCGCGTCGAACGCGTCGGCCATCCCGGGCGTCGATACCCAGTTCGAGCAGGCGACGGCGTCGACGCCGAAGACGGAATCGAGTGGGGCCACCGCGTCGAGGTCCGCGAGCGACCAGTCGGTGATGTCGGGAGAGTGTTCGACCAGGAGGAGGTCCTCGTCCTCGAAATCGAGCACGTTGACGACCGCCGGCTCGCCCATCGAGACGGTGTCGAACGGCACGTCGTCGAACACCGGGGCCTCGAGGTGGCCGTAACAGGTCGCGTCCCCGCCGAGTGCGTGGACCTGCTGGGCGGTGTTGACGGCCTGTCCACCCGGTTCGACGCGTTCCGGCTGGAGCCCGAACGTCTTCCGGCTTTCCACGCGGGTCTCGCGGGCGAACGTGGTTCGGCGCTCTATCGGGTCGAGCGCGCCGGCCGAGAGCCGGCAGTAGCGGTCGACGCTCCCGTCCGGGAGCGTACTGACCGCCGGCGTGACGTCCCCCGCGAGCCGCGAGGCCAGCCGCTGGTAGGGCATACAGGGGTGTTCGGAGCGAGCATCAAAGTAGCCCCGCTCCCGTTCCGCGGTGCTCAAGGGGTGGAGAACATGACAACCCGGTCCGCGATTACCGGACGAGCAGTTCCCGGCCTTTCTCGACGACGATGCGACACGGTGGCGACATCTTGTTGTAGGCGCGGCGGAACGCTTCCTTGACCTCGTCGGCCTGCTCGGGGTCGCAGTAGGCCGTGAAGATGTTCTCGCCCTCCTGGACGCGGGCGGCGGTGCCGACGGGCTTGCCGAACGCCTGCCGCATTCCGTCGGAGACGCGGTCGGCGCCGGCGCCAGTCGCCTGCTTGTTCTCGCGGAGCACCTGGTGGGGGAACTTCCGGAGCACCATCTTGTAGTTGCCCTCGCCCAGCTCCTTCAGCAGGTGGCGGTTGGCCGAGAGTCGCGCGGACTCGAGCGAGCCGTGGCGGATCTGGAGCGTCTCCTCGGGGCGCAGGGAAATCTGGACGGGGTAGTCCTGCGGGTCTGCCTGCAGGTCGCCCATGTTGTGCTGTGCGATCTTCGAGCCGGGGATCCCGGTGATATACTCCCGACGGGTGTAGGACGGCTTGTCGATCTCCCGGTACATAGAGGCGGGCTTTTCAGACATGGCTACTTGCGTGTACTGAGGCCCAGCCAGCGATTAAACCCTTCGATGCGGCGCCAGAACACCGTCACTCCGTCTCATTGCGGGGAGCATGACGGCCAGCAATGACGGTCTCGGCCTGGGCCGCTCGGTTCACCCCGTCACCAGCGATTGATGGCGACTGGCTGGCGGTCACCGTATCCGGCGAAAGCCGTAGCACATACAGTCCCCCGGGGAAAACGGGTGGGTATGGTCGACCCGATATTCACCTACGTCAGCGGCATCGTCTTTCTCGTCCTCATCATCGGCTCGATGCTGTATCTCACCTTCTCGACGCTCGACGTCGAGGAGGGCGACGAGAACCCCGGCGAGAGCGTCGTCGTCGGCGTCGACGACGAGGAATCTCCGTCCGGCGAGGACGATGCGGGAGCCGACCCGGCCGCCGAGGAGGCGGACGAGGATGATGAAGGACCAGCGGACGAAGCCGAGGGCGAACCGGCAGATGAGGATGGCGATGAGCCAGGAGACGAAGCCGACGGGTAGTCTGCAGACGAACCGGACACCGAGACAACGGACGATACGGACCCGGCGGACGACGACGCCCGAGTCGGATCGGCCACGGCACCGAGGCTACTCCTCGGTGAACTCGTCGACGAGGTCGCGGCGTTCTTCGGTGGCGAACT
>CAYXXM010000200.1:0-3797 GCA_964469085.1 uncultured Haloferacaceae archaeon | reverse complement strand
GTCCGTCGTCACGTCGCGCGGGGCGACATCGCGCCGTCGGCCGCCAAACACATTGCTCGCGTCGACGGCGCCGACCGTCTGGACCTGGCGTGGGCGACACTCGATCACGGTCTCACGGTCCGGGAGGTGCGCTCGCTTGCAAGCGAGGTGTCGAGCGGCACGCCGGCGGCGGTCGCGCTCCGGGCGGACGGGGTTGAGCCGGGGGCACTCGACCTCTCAATCCCGGTCGATACGTATCGCGAGCTTCGACGGGAGGCCTCGATGCGGAACTGTGTGCCGGGCGATGTGGTCTCGGACGTGCTGGAGAACCGCTACACGGAGTAGCCGACGCGGCCCTCAGTCGAGGAACGTCCGCGCCGTCTCGGCGATTGTTTCACGCGCCTGTTCCACGTCCGCCCAGTGAACGGTTTCGTCCGGGAAGTGCGCCTGCTCGATGGTTCCGGGCCCGAACAGCACCGTCGGGATGCCCGCGGCGACGTAGTGCCGGGAGTCGGCGCCGTAGGTCGCAGCCTGCGGGTCGGTGTCGTCGATACCCGTCTCCAGCATCGCCGCCCGGAGGTCTCGGACCACCTGGGCGTCCGCGTCGGTTTCCGCGGGTTCGAACTGGATGCTGAACCGCTCGAAGCTCGGGGGATGGTCGGAGAGCCACTCGTCGGCCTCGACTACGGCGGCGAGGGCCGCCTCGTAGGCCGCCTCCACCTCGTCGACGGATTCGCCGGGGACGACACCGATGCGGACCTCGGCGGTCAGCGACGAGGGAACGGAGGAGGCCCAGTTGCCCGCATCGACCGTGCCGAAACAGACCGGTGCGGGCACCGGGAACTCCTGGTAGAGCGAGTGATCGATCGCCTCGGTCCGTTCGGCTTCCAGGTCCAGGAGTGCGGCACGGATCCGCTGGAACTTCGGGAGCACGTCCTCCCCAACCCATCTCGTCGCGGCGTGTGCCGCCCGGCCCTGAATCTCCAGGCGCTTCATCACGGTGCCCTCGACGGCAGTGACACAGCGCAGGTCCGTCGGCTCGGCGACGAGCGCGGCGTCGCGCTCGAAGGGGTACGGGTTCGACAGTGCCGCGGCGGCGCCGATGCCGCCCTCCTCCTCACCGACGACACCCTCGACGACGATGCGGCCGTCGAGTCCCCTGTCCTCGGCGTCCTCGGCGGCGTCGAGCGCGGCGAACACGCAGGCCGCCAGCGAGGACTTCATGTCGACGGCGCCGCGGCCGGTCAGCGTCACGCCCGTTTCGCTCTCGGTCCAGGTCGGCTCGAACGGCGGCGACGACCAGGTGTCCTCGTCGGCCGGCACCACGTCGAGGTGGCCGTTCAGCACGAGCGTCGGACCGGCGTCGGCGTCGCCCACCTCCAGCACGCCCGCGACGCTGGGGCGGTCGGCCACGTCGATGGTCGCCGGGTCGTCCGGGAACGAGGGGTGCTCGGCGAGCTCCTCGGCGTCCGCGACCCAGTGGTAGGTCTCAAACCCGAGGTTGGCCAGCACCTCGCGGAGCCAGGTTGCGGCGTCGGCCTCTCGGCCCCTAGTGGTGTCGAACTCGATGAGGCGCTCGGTGAGACGGCGGAGGTCCATGGTGGGCGCTCGGGTGGCAGTCGCTTAGTGTTCGGGGAACCGGTGGAGGGAGTTGTGGCGCTTCTAAACGCTTATGAGGCGGCCGAGGTAAGGAATGATGCGGGCTGATAGCTCAGTTCGGGAGAGCGTCTGGCTTTTAACCAGACGGTCGGGGGTTCAAGTCCCTCTCAGCCCGCTTCTCCGGCGAACGGAGTGAGCCGTGAGACGCGTCGCTGGAGGGCTTGAACCCTGGAAGTCGCAGCCCGCGCAGGCGAGCGAATGCGAGCCGAGCAGGACCGTCTTCCTCCGGTTCAAGTCCCTCTCAGCCCGCCCATCACGAACGCAAACCCGGATTCCCCCACTTAGCCCTCCTCGAACGCCGTCCCCTCCGAATTCGCCCGCCGGAACTCGAGGGTAACGAGACAGCCACTCAGGTCGCTATCGCCAATATACAGGTCGCCCCCGTAGACTGCGAGCAGGCGGTCGACGAAGAAGAACCCCAGGCCCTGCCCGTGCCGAACCGCGGACCCGCCGCGCTCCCGGACCTCGTCCCGACGGGCCGGCGGAATCCCCGGGCCGTCGTCGGCGACTCGGAGCCTGACGCTCCCGTCCTCGGAGACGGCGTCGATGGCGATGCGGGGCGACTGTCCCGTGTGTTCGACCGCGTTCTCGACCACGTTCCGGAGCGCGGCCGTCACCGTCTCGTCGGCGCGGACCAGCAGCCCTGACCGGACGTCGACCCGGAGGTCAGCGTCCGCGGTGTCAACCTTGTTGAGTGCCTGTTTCAACGCGCCAGCCAGGTCCACGGGATAGAGCGTCGCCGCCTCGTCGGTGGTGAGGTGGCGACTGAACGCTCTGACGGTGCGGGCCCGCTCGAGACTTCCCTGCATCCGCTGTCGTGCCACCTCGACGGACTCCGCGATCTGTTCGTTCTCGGCGGTCGCCTTGGCGTCTTCCAGATGGCCGAGCACGACGTTGGCATCGTTGCGCAGGTTGTGTCTGAGCACGCGGTTCAGCACGCGGAGGCTCTCTTCGCGATTGTACTGCTCGGTCAGGTCGCGGAACCCGAACACCGCCCCACGGCGCTCGCCGTCGTCGTCGAGTGGCGCCGCTGAGGCAGCCATACGCCGCGTCTGTTTGTCCCCAGTCAGAATCTCGACCTCCTGGCTCCACTCCGCGCCCGCAGCAACGCGCTCGGTCGCCGTCGCGTAGACGTCGCCGTCGGCGAACAGCTGTTCGGGCGTCGCCTCGAGCAGCGTGTCGCGGTCCCGGTCGAGCATGTCGAGACAGTCCTCGGTGACGTCGAGCGTCTGGAACTCGGTATCCGTGATGAGGTTCGCGCCGGTCGTGGCCCCGAACGCCTCGCGGTAGAGCGCCGGGTCAGGTGTGCGGTTACGCATCTGCTGGTGTGGATGTCACGATGTGTTTTCCCCCTGATAGCTACCGTCGTACGTGTCCTCGTGTGCGGCGTTCGCGAGGACGAACTGACCGATGCGGGCACCCCGTTCGATTTCAATCTCGTGGTGGACCTGCAACAGCCCCTCGCCCCGGCCCTCGTAGCCCGCGTCCCAGACGGCCGTCTCGAGGGTACAGGAATTCCGGAGCAGCGTCGAGCGCGGGAGAACGAAGCCGACGTGGTCCTCCGGGACGCCCAGCACCTCGCCGTAGCGGACGATGTAGCCGCCGGGCGAGAGCTGGTACGTCGGGGGGTCGTCTGGGTTCGGCTCGACTGTCGTGCGGTCGCCGACGGTTTTGCCCTCTCGGCCGACGTGGCCCGTCGAGCGCTGTTCGAAGACGCGTTCGACGGTGAGGTCGACGCCGTTGGGCTGGATAGCCGCGTCGGCGAGGACATCGTCGCCGAAAGGGTGGACTCCCTCCGCGACGAACTGCCCGGAACGGAACATACAGGAAGCGAAGAATCTGGGCGGGGAAAACGCTGACGGACGCGGGGACGCCGCCGGGATGAACCTCGCCGGATTTATGTCTCCGCCGAGCGGATTATCGGACGATATGGGAAAGACGATTACGGAGAAAGTTCTCGACGACCATCTCGTCGAGGGCGAACTCGAACCCGGTGCGGAAATCGGTATCGAGATCGATCAGGTGCTGACACAGGACACGACCGGCACGATGGTCTGGCTCCAGTTCGAGGCGCTGGGGCTCAACGAAGTCCAGACCGAACTCGCCGCGCAGTACTGCGACCACCAGACCTACCAGTTCGACTTCAAGAACACCGACGA
>CAYXXM010000199.1:0-3820 GCA_964469085.1 uncultured Haloferacaceae archaeon | reverse complement strand
AAGAAATCCAGAACCACCACCAGAACCTACCCACGTAACCGAAATCGATCAACCGCCTCCCGCTGCTCACGATCCCACGTGAATGCCCGCTTCGCCGTCCACTCGATAGGCTCGAACACCACCTCGGTCAACCGCTCGGCGTCCTCGATACTGCCACCCCGGGCCAGCGTGATGTGGGGCGTGTAGCCCTCCGCCTCGTACCCCTCCACGACCGGAAACTCCTGGCAGAGCCGCCGATGGAGCTGCTGGATTCCCTCGCTCTCGACAGTCAGATACACCACCGGCGCCCGGCCCGTCGGCGGGTCGGCGAAGAAGTCGATGCCCGTGACACGAACCGGGAAGGGGCGCGTTTCGTCGAGAATCCGGCGAAGCCGCTCCCGAACGCCCCCGGGACCACTGCGCCACTCGTCGTTCTCGATGCGCTTGACCACCAGCGTGTGACGCTGGCGAATCGACTCGAACGCTGTCAGCTTCGGGTGGAGTTCGGCCGCGAGGCGCTCCACCTCCGGGGGTACTCGCAGGTTCACGAGCGGGCGCCTCCCTGTCGGCACGCCGGGTGAAGCCGCGGGACCGCCGTGTGAGGACGGCTGTGCATGCCGGAACTGGTCGGTCCGCGGCAAAAAGCGCGTCGGCGGCGCCCCGACTCAGATGCGGTCGAGCAACCAGAGCACCACCAGCACGACGACGACCAGCCCCAGGATGTCCGGGACAAGTCCGAACAGTCCCGTGAGCAGGCCGAGCGTCGCGCCGAGTATCTCGATGACGATCCAGACGATGACGAGCAGGAGGACGAGTTTTAGCAGATCCTCCACGTCGAGGCTGCCTCGTGGAAGCATACTCGCCCATGAGTACTGGAGCCAGTATAAGGGCTGTGGCCGCATTGGATTTGTGACAGATTCCGCGAAGTCAGGAACGACAGCGACGCAATTGCGCGATTTTGCAGTCCTGACCCGGGCAGGACTGGACGGTAACGCCTTTGGTCCGCCATGGCGTCGGTTAGGGTCAGATGAATCGCTCCGCCGTCCTCGCCCTCGTGCTCGTGGGGGGGCTCCTCCTCTCCGCCGGGACGGGTGTGGCCGCCGAGGACGGTCTGGGGTCGCTCCAGAGCGGCGACGTGGAGACGGATTCGGTGGTGCTCCAGGCGGCCGTCGACGCCGACGGCGACGCGACGTGGACCATCGACTACCGCATCCGGCTGGAGGACGAGAACACGACCAGGGCGTTCGAGAGCCTCCAGGCGGACATCCGGAACAACTCCACCGAGTTCGAGCGCCGGTTCGGCGACCGGATGCGCTCGACAGTCGACGCCGCCGAGAACGCGACGGGGCGGGAGATGACCGTCTCGAACGTCACCGTCAGCACGCGCACGACACTGGACGGCCAGTACGGCATCGTAAGCTACGGGTTCCGGTGGACCGGCTTCGCGGCGACGGCGGACGACCGCATCGTCGTCGGCGACGCTCTCGCGGGGCTGTTCCTCGACGCCGACACCAAACTCACGTTTATCTGGCCCGAAGGCTACGAGGTGTCGAGCGTCGAGCCGGCGCCCGACAGCCGGAGCGACCGCTCGGTCACCTGGCAGGGGCCGACCGACTTCGGCACGGACCAGCCCCGTCTCGTGGTGAGCACGCCCGGGCCGATTCCCGACTGGGCGCTCGCTCTGCTCGCGCTGCTGCTCGTCTTCGGTGGCGTCGGGTGGTACTACCGCGAGCGACTATCCGGAGCTGGCGGCGAATCCGTCGAACCCCCTGCCGACGCGGTCCCCGCCGAAGGCGAACCCGTGGCCGGACGGACTACGTCCGCCGGCGACGCGGCCGGTGCCGGCAGTGCTGATGACGCAGCCGATTCCGGGAGCGCCGGCGCCAGGAGTGACACCCCGGAGGAGCTCCTGAGTCCCGAGGAGCGCGTGCTGAACCTGCTGGACGAGCGCGGGGGGCGGATGAAGCAGCAGGTGGTCACCGAGGAGCTCGGCTGGAGCGCGGCCCGCACCAGTCAGGTGGTCAGTGACCTGCGTGATGCGGGCGAGGTGGAGTCGTTCCGTCTCGGGCGAGAGAACGTGCTGCGGTTCCCCGAGGAGTCTGATACACCGGGCGACTCGCCGTAATCGCCGGGACGGAGCCGTTAACCTCGGTTAACTGGAGTGAATACGGGTGGAGCAACTGGGCGGTTTTTACGGGTGTAGGGCGTGAGTCCGGACATGCACCGAGCCGTAACCGTCACCGTGGTCCTCGCCGTGCTCGTCGGTAGTGTCCCCGCGGCAGCGACGCTGGCGGCCCAATCCCCCTCCGAATCCGAACCCGGTGCCGCCTTCGCTGGCGTCGTCGGTGTCCAGGAAGCCGAAGTCAACAGCGAGGTTGCCAACCGGTCGCTCGAAGCGCGACTGAACGCAGCCGAGACCAACGCGTCGAAGGCGAGCGTCGTCGCTCGCGAGAGCGACCAGCTCGCGGATCGACTCTCCGAACTCGAGGCCGAGAAGGTGCGGCTGCAGCAGGCCTACGAGAACGGAACCATCAGCAAGGGCGAGTACGAGGCGCGCCTCGCCGTCGTCGCCGCGGAGCTCCGCTCCATCGAGCGACAGGCCAATCAGACCGCCGAGGCCGCCGAAACGCTCCCCGAGCAGGCGCTCGAAGAGCAGGGTGCGAACGTGAGTGAGGTCCACGAGATTGCCAGCACGGCAAACGACACCCGTGGCGAGGAGGTCGCCGAGGCGGCCCGCTCGATTGCAGGCGAGGACGCCGGCGGCGGCCTGGGTAACGCCCCCGAGAACGCCACTGACCGCGCCGAGAACGAGACGGCTCCGGAGTCGACGGATTCCTCGACCGACCACCAGAACAGCAGCAATCGGTCATCCGAGGCCGAGCCGCCAACTGACGCCGGGAACGAATCAGGCGAATCGTCGGATGCCGGGAGTCAGTCGAGTGAGCAGGCCGACAGCGATACCGAGAACCAGCGGACCGCAGACCGCGGCGGCGACGCGGCGAACGGCACGGACGCGACTCCCACCGAGACAGTGAGTTCCCTGTTCCGAACCATCTCCGAGTTCTCACTCGACCGCGATATTGCGTCCCGGCTCCCGGTCGACTGGATGGGTGTCGTCGAGAGTCCGGGGACCGATGCTGTTGGCGGCTGAACACTTCGTGAGCGGGCCACATTCTACCGGGGTGTGATGGAGAAGGCAGCTACCGCTCCAGTATCACCTGTCAGAACTCCGGTTCGGGCTCCGGCGCAATCCCCTCGTCATCGCCGCCGTCGAGGTCGAACTCCTGGCGGAGTTCGCGGATGCGGTCCCGGATGTCCGCGGCGAGTTCGAACTCCAGGTTCTCGGCGGCCGCGTCCATGCGCTCCTCCAGCAGGTCGATTTTGCGCGCAGCGTCGTCGGCATCGGCGACGTCGTCCACCGTCGCGTCGGACGTGTCGGTCTTGCTCCCGGGGAGGTTCGTCTCCCCGACCGCCTTCTCGATGGTGCGTGGCTCGAACCCGTGGTTCTGGTTGTACCGCTGTTGAATCGCCCGCCGTCGACGCGTCTCTTCGATTGCGTCCGCCATCGCGTCCGTGCGCTCGTCCGCGTAGAGCACCACCTCGCCGTTGACGTTCCGGGCCGCCCGGCCCATCGTCTGGACCAGCGTCGTCGTGGAGCGCAGGAACCCCTCCTGGTCGGCGTCGAGGATGGCGACCAGACTGACCTCGGGGATGTCCAGCCCCTCCCGGAGCAGGTTGATGCCGACGAGCACGTCTATCTCTCCCAGGCGGAGCGACCGGATTATCTCGTGGCGCTCCAGCGTGTCCGTCTCGTCGTGCATGTAGGCCACGTCGACGCCGG
>CAYXXM010000198.1:0-3832 GCA_964469085.1 uncultured Haloferacaceae archaeon | reverse complement strand
CCCCATCGATGCCGGCCGTGAGATGAGCGGTCGGCGCATCTTGGGCGACGGCAAAACGTGGCGCGGCACCGCCGTGGGCACGCTCGCGGGGCTCGCGCTCGCGGCGCTGTTGAATGTCGCCGTCACCCCGGCTGTGGAGGGTGTGCTGGGCGTCGCGCTCCCGACGTTCTCGCCGCTGGCGGCGCTGGGGCTCGCGCTCGGCGCGATGGTGGGCGACATCGGCGCCTCGTTCCTCAAGCGCCGGAGCGGCCGTGGGCGCGGGGCCTCGTTCCCCGGGCTGGACCAGCTCGACTTCGTGGTCGGGGCGCTGGTGCTGGCACTACTGTTCGACCCGACGTGGACGCTTGAGACGTTCAGCCTCGCCCGCGTCGCCGTCGTCGTCGTCCTCACGCCGCTGTTGCACGTCGGGACGAACGTCATTGCGTACGCTATCGGCGTGAAGAACGAGCCGTGGTGATTTTTTGACCGGGTGAGGCGTCTGTTGGGTTGCTTCTGAGAACGTCAGGGGCGGTTCTCCGTGAGCGTCGGTGTCAGAGGGGAGGACAGCGCAGGGGGGTCAGCAACAGCCCGAAAGCCCCTGTCTGCTCGGCTATTCGGTTGGTGGTGTAACCGTACCCTCCGCCCACCGGTCAGCAACAGCCCGAAAGCCCCTGTCTGCTCGGCTATTCGGTTGGTGGTGTAACCGTACCCTCCGCCCACCGGTCAGCAACAGCCCGAAAGCCCCTGTCTGCTCGGCTACCGGAAGGCTCGCGCTGCTCACCTTCCGTCATCCCGCTCGGTTCCCTCGCGGGACTCGGGGGCCTCGCTGCGCTCCTCGGCTCGTTTCACTCGCCTGTGGTGCTTACTTCGTCCGCCTTCGCCGAGTACGGAGGGAGCGAGCTCCCTCCTTCAGCCGGGCGGCGATGCCGCCCGGCGGCGGACAGCCCCTTTCGAAGTCCCACCCTCCGCACCGCCCCGCACGACCTCGTTCCTCCCCAGCCGATTCAGTCGCTCGCACGCTCGCTCCTTCATCCCTCGCGCTCGGGCCGCGCACGGAGGCGCGCCCGCTTCGCGCCGACAACATTGGACGGGGAAAATAGCCGACTGATAGCTGCCCATATCCACCGAGCAATGATGGCGCGAAACGGGCGAACCATCCTGGTTCGCCCCAGCGCGAGGTTCTCGTGAGCACAGCGAACGAGAGCACGAGAGAGCTTGGTCTCTCGGAGGACGACCGAACGAGCGTAGCGAGTGAGGGAGTCGGTTGGGGAGGGTCGTGGGCGGTGCAGTCGGGCGGGACTGAAAGGGGCTGACCCGCTCCGGGAACCCCGGCGACGCAAGCACCGCAACGTAGTGAGGAGCACAGCGAGCCGCGGGAGCGAAGCGGGTCAGGGGCTTTCCGGTGATGCCGACTAAAACGTACAGAAGTTACAGTCCCGAGCCGAACGAGTAGGGCGTTTCAAGGGATTCCCGTGTTCACGGAGCGGTAGCGACGGTCAACGCCACAACTCAGCACCGACCCGTTTTTCTCCCCGCCTCGCCCACTCCCAGCCATGACCGACGACCTCATCGCGGCGCTCCGTGACGCGGACGCGGTCAAGTTCGGCGAGTTCGAACTCTCCCACGGCGGCACCAGCGACTACTACGTCGACAAGTATCTGTTCGAGACGGACCCGCGCTGTCTTCGCCTCATCGCCGAGGCGTTCGCGGAGAAACTCGACGGCGAAACGCTCGGCGGCGTCGCCCTCGGCGGGGTTCCCCTGGCCGCGGCGACGAGCACGGCCGCCGACGTACCGTACGTCATCGCGCGGAAGCAGGCCAAGGAGTACGGGACCGGGAACCGCATCGAGGGACGGCTCGACGAGGGCGAGGAGGTCGTCGTCGTCGAAGACATCGCCACCACCGGCCAGTCTGCGGTCGACGCCGTTGATGCGCTGCGGGATGCAGGCGCCGTCGTGACCCGCGCATTGCTGGTCGTGGACCGGGAGGAAGGCGGCCGGGAGCATCTCGCCGACCACGGCGTCGAGATGGAGGCGCTGGTGACCGCATCGGAGCTGCTTGCGGATAGAGCCTAGCCACGCTGCTGGCCTGTCGAGCGTAGTCATGCTGCTGGCCTGTCGAGCGAAGCCAGGCTGCTGGCCGATTGAGCATAGCCATCCCTGTGCGGGTGCGTCGACAAGAACTCGCCCAGATGCCTTCGAAGTGTTCATACTTGTGCAACCGTGACGATGTCCATGAACCGTGCAGAGAAGGCGGCGCTGCAGCTCCGCGCCGTCGCCGTTCTCCGGACACTGAAGCGGAGCCGAACGTACGACGAACTCGCCGAGCTAACCGGGCTCCCGGCCGGCGACCTGAATCGCTATGTCAACGGGCACGTGCTCCCGGGCATCGAGCGGGCCCGCGAAACCGTCGAGGGCGTGGGCCGCGAGGCGCTCGCCGAGGAGCTGGAGTCCCGCGTCGCCGTGGACGACGAGGGGTACCTCGACAACAGCGCGGTGGTCTTCGACCAGTCGTTCCTCGACCTCGTCGCGCCGGTCGCTGCCGAGTCCTTCGCCTACGAGACGCCGGACGTGGTACTGACCGCCGCCACCGACGGGATCACCCTCGGGGCCGCGATGGCCTCCTTCTTCGAGGCCGACATCGCCTACGCGAAAAAGAGCAAGGAGACCGCCGTCGAGGAGTTCATCGAGTCCCGGCAGCGCCTCGCCTCCGGCATCGAACTCACCTACTACCTGCCGGCACGCGCCGTCGACGCCGGCGACACCGTGCTGGTCGTCGACGACCTCATCCGCTCGGGCGAGACCCAGGAGCTCCTGCTCGACATCGTCGAGCAGTCCGACGCGGTCGTCGGTGGCGTGTTTACCCTCATCGCCGTCGGCGACGAGGGCATGGAGCGCGCACGAGATATCACCGACGCGCCGGTCGGTGCGCTGACGTCCTTCGAACGGGAGTAGCATCGAACGGGAGTCACTTCGGACC
Organism: uncultured Haloferacaceae archaeon; assembly: GCA_964469085.1. Taxonomy (GTDB): domain Archaea; phylum Halobacteriota; class Halobacteria; order Halobacteriales; family Haloferacaceae; genus Halolamina. The sequence goes on along the minus strand of CAYXXM010000198.1, from coordinate 874 downwards.
GCTGGAACTCCGGGCCGGGTACCTTCGGACCGGAGTAACATCGGACCGCTGTAACTCGGGGGGAAGTAACTCGCGAGAGTACCGTCCGTGCTCCGGCGGCGGCCACTGCGTGAATATCCACATTCGTGCATTATTCGTCGCACTGGCAGCGGCAAACGCCGGGAGGTATGCGCGTTTCTGCCCATTCGGAGGGGAACACTTATGCGTTCGTCCGAAACTATGCAGACACACGCATGGGCTTTACTGAGACGCTGGCGGAGTATTTCGAGGTCGAGGCGCACGGCTCGGATGTCCGGACGGAGCTGCTGGCCGGACTGACGACGTTCCTCACGATGAGCTACATCGTCGTGGTCAACCCGGCCATCCTCGCCGTCGCCATCGACATCGAGGGCATCGCGCCGGGGCGGCTGAAAGCGATGCTCGCCGTCGTTACCATCATCTCGGCCGCGACGGCGACGCTGGTGATGGCCCTCTACGCCAATCGCCCGTTCGCGCAGGCGCCCGGTCTGGGACTGAACGCCTTCTTCGCGTTCACGGTCGTCCTGACCCTCGGCGTGCCGTGGCAGACGGCGCTTGCGGCCGTCGTGGTCGAGGGGCTGCTGTTCGTCGGGCTCACCGCCATCGGCGCGCGTGAGTACGTCATCCGGCTGTTCCCCGAACCCGTGAAACTCGCGGTCGGCTCCGGGATTGGCCTCTTCCTGGCAATCATCGGCTTCCAGGCGATGCGCGTCGTCGCCGGCGACCCAGTGACGTTCGTCACCTTCTCGCCGGTGTTCGCCAAGGACCCCGTGGCGCTGCTCTCCGTCATCGGCCTCTTTCTCACGTTCGGGCTCTACGCCCGCGGGGTGCGGGGTGCGGTCATCATCGGCATCCT
>CAYXXM010000197.1:0-3864 GCA_964469085.1 uncultured Haloferacaceae archaeon | reverse complement strand
CAGCATGCGGGTTCACTTCGCGGAGATATCCGGCCAACAGGACGTCATCGCCATCAAGGACGCGGTGTACGATGGCGACATGGTCGTCGCCGACGTCACGCGACACTCCACCACCGACAGCGCGAGTGACCGCATCATCGACGAACTCAGACAGGTCGCACAGGAGGTCGACGGGGACATCGTCCAGAAGGGCGACGACCAGATCATCATCACCCCGACCGGCGTCGGCATCTCCCGGGACAAGCTGAACTGAGTCGCCGACTCAGTCGGTCTCCTGCTCGGGGTCGCCGAACTGGAAGGAGCTCTCCGTAGCGTCGCCACCATCGTCCGCGTTCGATTTGGCGTACGCCTTGCGATACGCACGAATCTTCTTGAGCAACAGCAGGCCCCAGAACCCGTCGTAGACGACGACGTAGACCAGGAACGAGAGCAACACCGGCAGCCCCGTTCCCGTCTGGACGAGATACGTGCCGACGTCGGCCGTCGAGTTGTAGAGACCGTGGATGAACGCCGCGACGAGGATGCCCTTGATCACAATCGGCCCGCGGTTCTCCTGATTGAACTTCGCCAGGCCGAGGTAGTAGCCCGCGAACGCCGAGTAGATGACGTGGCCCGGCCCCGCCAGCGCGCGGACAGCGGTGATGCCGCCGCCGGCGCCGATGAGCGAGATGCCGATTTCTGCCTCGGTCATGCCGACGTTGCGCTGGATGTAGAGGGCGTTCTCGATGAAGGCGAAGCCCAGCCCCGCCATCGCGCCGTACACCGCCCCGTCGAGGACGGTGGTGAAGCTCTCACTTCCGTAAGCGAACAGCCGGATTGCCAGCAGCTTCACCGTTTCCTCGACGGGCCCAACGATGAGGAAGTAAAAGAGCACCGACCCCAGCAATGCCAGGCCCTGAAAGTACGGCTCCAGCGCGCTGTTGAGCACCGCCGCGAACGTCGCCGTCAGCACGCCGAGGAAGAACGTCCCGACGAGCAACGAGAGCGGTTCGGATGTCACGTCGGTGTACCAGACGTAGCCGGCGAGTCCGAGCGCCGGAATCGCCGAAAGCAGGGTGAGTGTCGCCGTCTGCGGGTCGCCGATGGCCGAGAGCCCGCCGATGGCGACGAGGACCATGAACGCCGCAGCGACGATGATAACTCGTGAAATCAGCGTCAGCAACCGATACAGTCCGGCCGCGATGCGGTCGAGCCACGAGCGTGGCTCCCACGTCGCGATTTCATAGAGGTCGGCGCTGTTCGCCGACGCCTGCTCGACCGGGTCGCGGTCTCGCGCCATGCCGACAGGAGAGGCGGGAGTAACTTAATGTCACGCGATAGCTGCAGGGGTGCTGGCGAGCCAGGACGGTCGCCAGGACGGGACAATGGTTTGGGAAGCGATACAGCGTCACCGCCAGCCAGCCGGCGCGGAATCGTCACCTACCTGACCCCCCCAGCCGAACCGGCAGCCATGACCGACGGTTCTGCCGAGCACGAGGCAAACGTCCGCGTGCGCGGCATCTACGCCACCGCGCTCTCCCGGCTGCTCCTCGACGCGGGTCACGACGTCGTCCAGGGCTCGACGGCGCTCCGGGAGCGCTTCGACGCCGACCTGCCCCCGCACAATCACGACCTCACGCTCCGGACGACCGAGGACCGCCAGGGCGTGAGCCTCGCCGGCGAGCCAGAGGCCGTCGCCAGCGTGCAGGACCGCCTGACCGAGGTCGGCATCGATACGCTCTCCTGGCGCGACGCGGCGCCGGCCCGGGCCGTATTCGACGGTCGCGTGACGGACACCCTCGGCGACGGGGCCGTCGTGGACCTCGGCGACGGGGAGGGGTACCTCCCCTTCCTCCGCACGGACGCACAGATCGAGGACGGCGACGCCGTCCGCGTGCAGGTGACCGAGCCGGCCTGCCCGTGGGGCACCGACCGCCCCGTCCTCGATACCGGACCGGCGTTCAGCGTGACGGCGGGGATTGGGACGCTTAACAGGGGCAGTTCGGGCGTTCGCGTCGCTGGCGACGACGACGCGGCAGGGCGGGAGCTCGCGCGGATGACCGACCTGCTCTCGGCCGACCTCCCGGACGATTGGGGGCTGGAGTGGCACCGGGCGGCCAGGGAGGCGGGGATGGAAACGCTCGAGGCCGCGCTGGAGATGGTCAGCGAGCGGGCCGAAGTCCTGGAGGACGCACTTGCGGGTGAACAGCCCGAGCCGGTCCGCAGCCTGGCGAATCCGACGGCCGGTGGCTGGGTGTGGTTCGGTCGGGAATCCCGCTTCGCGCTGGACGAGCTGCGCCGGCGGGTGGCGGCGACGATGCCGGGCCACCACCGCATCAAAGCCGGTAGCAACGCCGCGAGCGCGGGGGTGAATTTCGCGGAGGCGCTCTGTGCCGACCACCTCGGGGACGGGGAGTTCCCGTTCGCCGTCGTCAGCGAGCAGTTCGGGCCGACGCTGGGCGACCGCATCCGAATCGACCACGGGAAACCGTCCGGTTCACGCATCGTGCTCGGCCGGGGCGACGTCGTCGAGTACGACACCGACGGCACCATCGCCGTCGAACGGGAGATGAGCCCCGGCGGGACGTACGACGCTCTCGACATCCCCCGGGAGACTGGTGACACCGCACTCACGAAGTTCCGCGAGGGGCGCTGGTGGTACCCGACGGTCTACCGTGACGCCGACGGCGCGCACAAGGGAACCTACGTCAACATCTGCACCCCGGTGGAGCTGTTTCCCGACGCTGTCCGCTACGTCGACCTGGAGGTCGACGTGGTCCACTCTCCCGACGGCCAGGTCGAACGGGTCGACGACGACGAACTCGACGCCGCTGTGCAGGCCGGCCACGTCTCAGAGCAACTGGCCGAGAAAGCCCGACAGGTGGCGGGAAGCATCGAGAAGGCGCTCTGAGTACGCGACTCAGGCATCCAGGAGGCAATCCAGCGGCGAGTCATTGTAACGATGACGCACTCCACGGCGGCAACTCAGAAGTGGTTCGGGTGTTCGGTCGCGTGCTGCAGTTCGCCGCCGCGGCCACCCTCGACGGTGGATTCGCCCTGCTCCCCCGTCGAGGGGACGAGCACGTGAACCTCGTCAATCTCCTCGAAGTCCTGGATCAGGTCGCGCTTGATGTTCTGGGCCGTGAGGTCGCTGATGCCACAGCCAGCACAGGAGCCGCCGAGTTCGACGGTGACCGTCCCCGTCTCGGGGTCGGCCTCCCGCACCATGCTCCGGCCGCCGTGCATCCGGATGATTGGCATCTGGCCGACCATCCACTCCTCGACGCGTTCTTTGAGGCGGTCCTCGGTCATTAGCTCACATAGTGCGGGGAGACACGGATAGCTTGCGGTTTCACCACCGGTCCTGTCGGCCAACAGAAACTGTATCACGGTCGTTCGGGCGGTTCGGCGGGGGGAGCGAATCAGTCGTCCCGCAGTTTTCGAACCAGCGCGGCGGCGCCGACGCCGGAAAGTCCGGCGAGCAAACCGAATCCGGGCGTCTCCACCGACGTCGTCTGCTCTGCCGGCGTCGAGGTGGGTATCGTGGTGGCCGTCGGCGATTCGGTCGCAGTCGGCGTCGGTGACTCCACCGCAGTCGGCGACTCAGTCGCGGTCGGCGTCTCCCCGACGCGGTCCTCGAACCCCCAGGTCGTCGTCCCGGGCTCGTCGGGGAACAAGTAGAGGCCAGCCGGGCTATTCTCCGTTCCCCGGGAGGACGCAACGAACGTCGAGTCGGTGCCGACGCGGGCCGTCCAGAACTCCGCGTGGGGCGGGTCGGCCCACCAAGTCAGTTCAACGGGGGTCGTCGGGTCGCTGACGTCGTGGCGCTTCACCCCGCCGCGGTACCACGAACTGTAGAGCACGCCGTTCCGGAGTTCGCAGTTG
>CAYXXM010000196.1:0-3954 GCA_964469085.1 uncultured Haloferacaceae archaeon | reverse complement strand
GCTCAGAGCTCCGGTTCAATGTAGACCAGTTCGACCCGGCTGTCGGCCTCCCTGAGGGTGGCCTCGATCGCCGCGATGGCCTCGTCAATATCGCCGGTGACGAGCTCCGGGTCGAAGCTGACGTCGGCGGCGACGAGCGCCCGCTGCGGGCCGAAGAAGACGCTCCGGAAGCTGTCGACGTGCGTGACGCCCGGGTGGTCGGCGATGCTGGTCCGAAGCGCCTGTTCGGCCTCGCGCGGGAGGCTCTCGCCCAGCAGGAGCCGCTTGTTCTCCCAGGCCAGCGCGATGGCGAAGCCCATCAGCAAGAGCCCGATGAGTGCGGCGGCGATGGCGTCGTAGATGCTCTCCCCGGTGATGCGGGTGAGCGTGATCCCAACGAGCGCGATAACTGCCCCCCCGAGCGCGATGGCGTCCTCGGTGTACGCCGTCAGCGTGGTGACGTCGCTGGTGCGGCGGAACGCCTCGGGGATGGTCGACCAGCCGAACGCCTCCATCTGGCTCCGGATCTCCGTCCGGGCTTTCACGAAGGCGTAGCTCTCGAAGGCGATAGCGCCGGCGAGAATGACGACGTTGAGCCAGAACGTCTCGTAGCTCCCGCCGATGACCGGGGCAGTGAACGTCCCCGCAGCGGAGTGTCCGGCGTGCTGTATTGCCTCGTACCCCTGTTTGAGACTCTCCCAGCCGGCGATGCCGAACAGCAGCACGGAGACCAGAAACGCGTAGAAGAACTGCGCCTTCCCGTAGCCGAAGGGGTGGCCGCGGCTCGCCTCCTTTTTCGAATACCGGATGCCCACCAGGAGGAACACCTGGTTGCCGGTGTCCGAGACCGAGTGAAGCGTCTCCGAGAGCATCGACGGGCTCCCGGTGAGGAGAAACCCCACGAACTTGAGAACCGCTATCGCACCGTTGGCGAACAGCGCCGCGAGGACGACGCCAGTGCTTCCTGCCATGTGGCGACCGACTGGTGGCAACCCCTTAGCGATGGCGGGAGGAGAAATCCCAGGCCTCAATCCGAACAGGCCGTGCGGTTTTTGCAGCGACCCATCCGAACAGTGCACGTGCTTGTCGTCCTCTCCGACACCCACGCGACCGAGGGAACTGCACTCGTCGGCGCCGCCGAGGAGGCCGTCGATGACGCCGACATCGTGCTCCACCTCGGCGACTTCACGACCGAAGCAGTGCTCAATGCGTTCCGTGACGTCGGCGCCGAGTTCCGCGGCGTCGCCGGCAACCGCGACGACCCCGCCGTCGTCGAGCAACTCCCCGAGACGACGACGCTCGACTACGCGAACGTCCGCATCGCGGCCACCCATCAGCATCGGAGCGCGAGAACGGGGTTGACGATGTTCGGCCGCCAGCACGGCGCAGACCTCGTCGTCTCCGGCCATAGCCACCAGCCGACGGTCGACGCGCAGGGACCGGTGACGTTACTCAATCCCGGCAGCCACGCCGACCCACGCGGCGCTCGCCAGTCCTTCGCCGTGCTCGAACCCGCAACCCACGGGGTCGAGGGCCGCCTCGTGACCGTCGACGGCGACTGCTTCGCCGAGTTCAGCGTCGAGGGTGAGCGGAGCGCTGACGAGATGGGAGACTGCAACGATGGACGGTGACCCAACCGCTCGGTTGGGCCGTCAGAACTTCTCCAGGAGCGACCGGTAGAAGCCGGTCTCGGCCTCGCCAGCCAGCTTCTCCACGATGAGTTCCGGCGTCGAGCGCGCGAGGTGGTCCTTCCTGGGCGAGCGGTCGACCCGGAGTTCGCCGTCGACCAGGCCGACGGCCTCGATGCCGTCCACCGCGACCTCGAAGTTCGCGGCGTCGCGGATGCCGTCGGCGAGGTGGGAGACGAACACCGCGGTCGTGTCCTGGCCGTGAAGCTCCTCCAGGATGCCGGCGATAATCTTCGCGGAGGCGCCCGGCTCGGTTATCGACTCCAGTTCGTCGACGAGGACGAGCCGGCCGGACGCGCCCTCCACCAGGTCACCGAACTCCCGGAGCGTACTCTCGAACGCACCGGCGTCGAGCGTTCCCTGTGACTTGGCGTAGTAGTGAAGCTCCGACACGCGCCCGACGCGGGCGGACTCGGCTGGCACGGGCAGGCCCATGTGTGCGAGGACCACAACCAGCCCGACCAGGTCGAGCGTCGACGTCTTCCCGCCGGAGTTCACGCCGGAGAGCAGCGTCACGCCGTCGACCGCGTAATCGACCGGGTCGGCGTCCGCGAACGCTACATCCAGCAGCGGCGAGCGCCCGCCCTCGATTGCGACCCCGGTGCCCGAAAACCGCGCCGTCGTGCAGTCGAAGTCGCGGGCAAATCGGGAGACAGCAAGCTCGACATCGAGTTCGAGCGCGTCGTCGACCATCGCCGTCGCGGGGTCACGGTGGGCTCGAAGCTCCGCGGCCAACTCAGTTTCGAGGCGGTTGGCGCGCCGGTCCCGCCCGGCTGTCAGTTCGGTTCGCAGCCGGGAAACCGCCTCCTCGTTGTACTCCAGCGGGAACGAGGGGTCCCCACCGAACAGCCGCTCGACGAACTCCGCTTCGCCCGCGTCGAGCGCCAGGCTCTCGACCACGTGGTCGCGGGCCTTCTCGACGGCCTCGTCGTAGTCGTCGGCGAGTTCGCGGGAGAGCAGCGAATCGACGCGGGCGCCCTGTTCGACCAGTGAGAGGAAATCCGTCCCCTCGATTGTGACGTCCTTCTCGCTGATGGCCGCCCGGAGGTGATCGTTGGCGACCGATTCTGCCGTGCCTACCGCGGCGTCGAGGTCGTCGACAGCGACCTGGAGCCGTTCCAGTTCCTCGTCGCCGACGATGCCACCCTCGTCGTCGACGCGGGTGAGCGACTCCCGGAGTGCCGCGAGGTCACAGCCCGGGTCCGTTCCGGCAGTTTCGTGGACCGCCGCGGCGGCGAGCAGGCGGTCCCGGTTGGTCGCGAAGAAGGCCAGGGTGCGCTCGGGAACGAGTTCCTCGGGACTCTCGAGGGCGTCCGGCAGGACCCGCACGTCGCCGTCCACGTCGACGCCGGCGAACTCCGCGTCGAGGACGTAGACCGTGGAGTACGAGCGCCCGAGTTCGCCCAGTTCACGGCGGTCGTCGATGACCTCCACCGGCAGTTCGGGCACCGCGGCCTTTGCCTCGGCGTAGCGCTCCGCATCCGCCGTGGCGATGCATCGTTCGCGGACCCGAATCCGCTCGACCGGTTCTAGCGGTTCGACGCCAGAGAGGCCGTCGAGCAACTCGGGGTCGGGGTCGCGCTCGATGGCGGCGTCGGCAAACGCGCGCACCTCCTCGATGCGGGACTGCTCGGTGCTCGGGAACAGGGTTTCCAGGCGCTTTGCCCCGTAGTTCGTGACCGCCCGGTCCTGCAGCAGGCCGAGGACGTCGTCGTAGATCTCCCGTGCCCGGTCGGTCGCCAGGAAGCGACCGTCGTCGCCGTGTTCCTGGCGGATTGCTGCGCGGGCGATGGCCGCCGCGCGGCCCTCCGTGATTTCCGGCGCTCGGGCGATGGTGGCCACGTCACCGCGGCGAAGCGCCCCCTCGGCGTCGTCGAGTTCGGCGAGGGACGCTGCGGTCTTCTCGCCCACACCCGAGATGGCCGTGAACTCCATTCGGTTGGCGTACCTCGCGATGCGGCAAAAGCGTGTGGTTCGGGGCGGCCCGACCGGGAATCCGCCCGGGCCGCGACACCGCCGCCGACGCGCTTTTGCCCGCCCGCCGGGTAGGCGAGCTATGACCCTCGACGCGAAGCTGTCCGCCGCACGGGAGTCGCTGGGCGAGCGCGACGGCGTGCTCGTCGCCTTCTCCGGCGGCGTCGATTCGAGCGTGGTTGCCGCGCTCGCCCACGACGCTCTCGGCGACGACGCGGTCGCCTGCACGGCGAAAAGCGAGACGCTCCCAGCCGCGGAGCTAGACGACGCCCGACGGGTGGCCGAGGAGATCGGCATCCGCCACGAGATCGTC
>CAYXXM010000195.1:0-4035 GCA_964469085.1 uncultured Haloferacaceae archaeon | reverse complement strand
GGCGAGGTCGGACATGCGCCTCGGCCGATTCACGGCAAGGCGTTCCCCGTCAACCACGACGGCGAGGGCGTCTTCGCGGGGCTGGACCAGGGGTTCCAGGCCGGTCGCTACCACTCGCTGGTCGCGACGACGGTGCCGACGGAGTTCGAGGTCACAGCGACGACGACGGAGGAGCTGGAAGATGGCGGCACTGCGGATCTGGTAATGGGCGTTCGCCACCGCGAACACCCGATTCGGTGCGTGCAGTTCCACCCCGAGTCGGTGCTGACGGCCGTCGGCCACGACGTGGTCGGGAACTTCCTGCAGGCGGCGCTGGCGTAGCCTGCGCGGGCGGAGACGACCGTTCAGCAGGCAACAACGACGCTCAGTGTTTATAGCCGACTACGACGCTCAGTATTCAGCCGACCACGACGCTCAGTGTTCTCAGCCGAGCACGACGCTCAGCAGCCAGAGCACGCCGATGACCAGGGACGCGGCGATGACGAGTTTCCACGCGATGCTGAGCACGATGCGGCCGACGAGGACGACGATGCCGATGGCGATGACCGCGAGCAGTGCCTGGCCCAGCAGGCCGCCCGGGAGCGGCGGACCCTGCAGGAGCGTCGCCGCGAGCACGGGGGTGAGTGTGGACATACCCTGCCCTGGCTCCCCCGAGGGCATAACGTTGGGGGCAGTTGGGTCATTGTCCTGCGCAGCCCGCTCGCCTGCTACCGCGAGTGCTCGGGGTCGCCGTGGAGCAGCATATCTATGAACAGCGCCGCGAAGCCGTCCTCGTCTATCTCCTCGATAACCTCGGTCGTCGGCGACTCGTCGAGTACCGAGAGCTCGTCCACGAGGCTGTAGCCGCGGGTCATCCCCTCCCGTTCGTCGACATCCACGAAGTGAGCAGTGGAGCGCGTCACGAGGTCCCGGTAGGCGAACAGCGCGACGGTCAGGGAATCCGGCTGGGTGGTGGCGTCGACCCCGTGTCGTTCCCGCGTGTGTTCCCGGATGCGCTCCGAGACGGTGATGAAGAACTCGGCGAACCGGGACGCCTCGGCCGCGGTGCCGATGGCCTCCAACTGCGGCCCCTGGAGGGTGCCCTGTCGCTGACAGAGCCCCCAGTCGACCAGCGTGGCGTCGAGTTCGTCGACGACGACCTTCGCGGCGTCCGGGTCGACCCAGAAGTTGTACTCCGCGGAGGGGGTGTCGTTGCCGATGGTGTTGACCGCGCCGCCCATCACCCACACCTCGTCCAGCAGGTCGTTCAGCGCCGGTTCGAGCCGGCAGGCCAGCGCGACGTTGGTCAGCGGGCCGATGCAGACCAGCGACACCTCCCCGGGCGACTCACGCGCGGTCTCGACGATGTGAGTCGCCGCGTGCCCGTCGGCCGAGGCGATGTCCGGGTCGGGGAACACGTTCCCGCCGAGCCCGCCCTTCCCGTGGACGTGTTCGACGGTCTCGTGGTCCTTGACGAGCGGGCTCCGGGCGCCTTCGTAGACTAGCACGTTGTCGGCGGCGTCGGCAATCTCCAGGGTGTGCTTGGCGTTGGCGACCTGGTCGTCGAACGCGACGTTGCCCGCGACGACGGTGAGCGAATCGAGGTCGATGCGGGGTGAGAGCGCGGCCAGCAGAATCGCCTGTGTGTCGTCGCCCGCGGTGTCTGTGTCGAGGATGACGCGGCGTTGCTCGGACATGGGACGACCTGCGACCAGTGGGCACGTAAACCCGCGCGGTTTGGTCGGTTCCCGGGCGCAGTTCTGTCGGCTCCCGAGCGCAGTTTGATCGGTCCCTGAGCGCGGGTTGGCTGCCCCCCGAGCTCAGCTTGGCCGGCTCCGAATCCGCCTAGCGCCACCGCTTCCCCTCCAAAACTGCCGCATGGCCCCAGGGTCGGCACTGGCGTGGTTCACTTTCACTGCGGACCAATCAGCATTATACGTGTGCTCTGTGTTGATTGTATATACAGCGGAGCGTCGCTACTCGCGACGCCGCCGAGCGTCCCTGGAGCGATAGCCAGGCGAATACAAACACAGTTGCACTACTACAAATCCCCCCGAAACCAAACCGTTAATGAGGGTCCACGCGATATGATTTCCCCGTCAGAAATGCCCGATACACGTCCAGACCAAGACCGTGAAACCCGCCCCGAGAGTACTGCTACCGCCGGGGTGGGCCTCTCGTGACCGCCGCGCCCGGCACCGACGTCGAACTTCCCATCAAGCGCACCGAAGGTGCGACCACCGAGGAGCGCTTGACCAGCAATGCCTACAACAACATCCTCCCGGCCCGCTACCTCCGGAAGGACGCCGACGGCAACGCCGTCGAAACCCAGGAAGAGCTGTTCCCCCGCGTCGCCAAGAACGTCGCCCTCGCCGAGGCCGTCTACGAGGCCCAGCGCCTCGGCGTCGACGTCACCGTCACCCCCGACCAGCTCAAGCCCGACCACCCGCGCCGCGACGAACTCGCCGACGAGGTGTTCGGCGCAGGGACCACCGTGGAGGATGACGTCGAGACGCGCCTCTCGGAACACAACGTCAACAAGTTCGCCTACGACACCGTCGTCCCCGAACTCGACGACGAGATTGCCGGTCACGTTCGCGACGTGCGCGAGGAGTTCGAGACGCAGATGAGCCAGCTCTCCTTCATGCCGAATTCGCCGACGCTGATGAACGCCGGCGACGAGCTGCAGCAGCTGTCGGCCTGTTTCGTCGACTCCCCGGAGGACGACATCACGGATATCCACCAGACGGCCAAGGAGGCCGCGGAGGTCTTCCAGAGCGGCGGCGGCATGGGCTACGCCTTCTGGCGATTACGTCCCTACGGCGACGCCGTCGGCTCGACCGGCGGCATCGCCTCGGGCCCCATCACGTTCATGCGGACGTTCGACCAGATGTGCGAGACGATTGCCCAGGGCGGCGCCCGCCGCGGCGCCCAGATGGGCGTGATGCGTGTCTCCCACCCGGACGTCATCCAGTTCATCCACGCGAAGAACAAGGACGTCTCGCTGGCAAACACGCTCCGCCTGAACGACCCGGACGACTTCACCCACAACTCCTTCAAGGCCGCCCTCGAGGAGGCTCGCGGCCTCATCGACGACGAGGGCCGCGTGCCCGAACATCTGCGCAACGCCGTCGAGGGGCATCTCTCGAACTTCAACATCTCCGTCGGCGTCACCGACGGGTTCATGGCGGCGCTGAAAAACGGCGAGGAGTTCACCTTCACTAACCCACGGACCGGCGAGCCCCACGTCGCCACCCGCGAGACCCAGGAGCTCTACGAGATGTTCGGCCTCGGCGAGCACGTCGAGGTCGGCGAGGCGCTCTCGGTGCCTGCCGAGATCATCTGGGAGCAACTCGTCGAGGGCGCCCACGAGAACGGCGAGCCCGGGGTCATCTACCTCGAGCGCGTCAACAAGAAACACTCATTCGACGTCGAGGAACACCCCGACCACCGCATCCTCGCAACGAATCCCTGCGGCGAACAGCCGTTGGAGGAGTACGAGGCCTGCAACCTCGGACACATCAACCTCTCGACGCTCGCGGACCTGGAGGCGCCGGACTGGCGTCGCTGGTCCGCCGAGCACGCCGACGAGTACGAGAGCCACGCGGCCGCGGTCTCGGCGTTCCTCGACGAGGCGATGGACTGGGAGGCGTTCGACCACCGCATCGCGTACGGCACCCGGTTCCTGGAGAACGTCGTCACGATGTCGAACTTCCCGGTTCCCGAAATCGAGGAGAAGGTCCGCGAGATGCGGAAGATCGGCCTCGGCGTCATGGGGCTGGCACAGCTCTACATCCAGCTCGGCGTGCGCTACGGCACGGAGGACGCCAACGAGGTCGCGCGCCAGCTGATGACCCACATCAACCACGAGTCCAAGAGCGTCAGCAACGCGCTGGCTCAGGAGCGCGGCACGTTCGCCGACTGGGCGGACTCGAAGTTCGCCGACCCGACGGCCTACCCGGACTGGTTCGAGCACCACACCGGCGAGGACCCGGCGGACTGGGAGAGCGGCTACCCCATCCGCAACCACAACACGACGACCATCGCACCCACCGG
>CAYXXM010000194.1:593-4154 GCA_964469085.1 uncultured Haloferacaceae archaeon | reverse complement strand
AGCCGCCCTGAACAACCATCAGCCCGCCCATGAACGCCCAGAACGGCGCAATGATGCGCAGTAGTTCCACGCCAGCGGCGATGACCGCGGCGTCGTCGACGAAGATGGCGATGGCCTCATCGGGGAAGGTGAAGGCGAGGCCGCCCGCGCCGAAGAGGAACAGCATCGTCGCCGCCGTCGCCTTCCACGCCACCTCCTCGGCACGCCCCGGCGTGTCGGCGCCGAGATTCTGACCCACACCGGTCGCCGTGGCCTGGCCCACAGCGCCAGACACGGTCCAGGAGACGGACATCAGCCGGATGCCGATGCCGTAGGCGGCGGTGGCGACCGGACCGAACCGCGCGACCAGCGCCGCGAAGAACACGGCGGCGAACGAGCGAGCGAGGCCGTCGGCCGTCCCCGGCACACCGATACGCACCAGTTTGGTCAGTACCTCGGGGTCCGGTTTGAGGTCCGGGACGTGGAGCCGGACCCCCCACCCCCCGTCGAGCAGGATGTAGAACCCGACGAGGGCGACCAGCACGCGGGAGATGAGCGTCGCGACGCCGGCACCAAAGACGCCCCACTCCGGCGCCGGCCCCCAGCCCAGGATGAGAAACGGGTCGAGGAGGACGTTGACGCCAGCGGAGACGACGACGAGCCACATCGCGGTGCGCACGTCACCCGCGGCGCGCAGCACCGCCCGGAACGCGAAGAAGAGGAAGGTGAAGGGAATCGCAGCCAGAATCGGTTCGAGATAATCGAGCGAGTAGGTAAACACCAGCCCCCGGGCGCCGATGAGCGTCACCAGCGGATAGCGGACGAGATAGCCGACGGCGGCGAGACTGACGCCGACGGCCACCGTCAACAGGACGGTCTGGGCGACGGCGTGGTCGGCCTGACGCTGCTCGTCGGCGCCGACGAACTGCGAGACCAGCGCCACCGCGGCGGCGGTGATACCCATCGCCACCGAGACGAACATCCACGAAGTGGGGAACATCAGCGAGACGGCGGCGACGGCCTCGGCGTTCACGCGGCCGACCCAGAACATGTCCGCGAGGTTGTAGAGCGTCTGGACGATGTTCCCGAGCACGAGCGGCCACGCTAGCGAGAACAGCTTCGGCGTCACCGCGCCGGTGGTCATGTCCACACTCGTGTCGCTTCCGCTCACGAGGCTGAGAACGTCTCGGGTCCCGAAAAACCCAGCCGTTTCGGCCGGATTTGGGGGTTCTTGGCTGGTCACTCATGTGGTCGCGGTGGCGCGAAACAGGAGCACCCCTGTGGTGCGACCGGCGCGAGGGACGAGGGAGCGCTAGCGACCGAGTCGGTTGGGGAGGCGTGTGGGCGGTGCGGTCGGGTGGGACCGAAAGGGGCTGCCCGCTGGGCGAAGGCGGACGACGCAAGCACCGCAGGCGAACGAAGTGAGCCGAGGAGCACAGCGAGGCCCCCGAGCCCAGCGGGCAGGGGCTTTCACGGTGTCGCGGTTCACGTTTCTCCCGGTCGCAGCAGCAGCCCATCATCGACGAGTCGAGCGACCAGGGGCTTTCACGGTGGTACTCTCCACCCCTCTCGCATTCCAAAGCCCGAAAACTGAACGGGAACACCGAACAAATCAACCAGACACCCATACCGGCACAGCCGGCCCGTGCCTGAACCCTTTTCACCCGACCCCAACACCACCACCGCATGAGCTACGGCGTCGCACGCTACCTCAGCATCGACAGTACCGACACCCCCACCGTCACCCCCGACGGCGACCTCGTCTTCCTCGCTGACACCACCGGCACCCCACAGGTCTACCGCCTCTCCACCCCCGGCGACTGGCCCGAACGGCTCACCGCCCACGACGAACGGGTCTCGTTCGTCGACGCCTCGCCCACCCGTCCTGAACTCATGTTCGGCATGGACGAGGGAAGCAACGAGCGCGACCAGCTCTACCGGTACGACCACGAAACGGGCGAGGAGGTCCAGCTGACCGACCAGCCCGACGCCAAACACCTCTGGGGCGGCTGGGGGCCGGACGGCGAGCGGTTCGCCTTCGCCGCCAACCGCCGGCAGAGCGACACCTTCGACGTGTACGTGCAGGGTCGCGACAGCGAATCGGCCGAACTCGTCTGGAAGGGCCCCGGCGGCTTCGTCGGCGTCGCCGCGTGGCACCCCGACGGCGACACCCTGATTCTCCAGGAGTCCAACTCCAGCGCCGACCAGGTGCTCTACTGGCTGGATATCGACGCCGGCGTCGCCGACCGCATCACGGACCCCGACGAGGAAGCCAGCTACGGCCACGTCACCTTCGGGCCCGACGGCGACCTCTACGCCGTGACCGACTACCGCGCGGAGACGGCCTACGCCGGACGCATCCACCGCGACGGCTCGGTTGACGTCGTCGAGCGCGGTGCCGAAGCGTGGAACGTCGACTCGCTGGTCGTGGACGATGAAACCGGCCTCACGGCGTTCACCCTGAACGTCGACGGCTACAGCGAAGCCAGGGTCGGCAGGCTGAACGAGGACGGGGACGCCGTCGTCGGACCCACCGAGGTCGACCTGCCGGAGGGTGTCGTCGCCAACGTGGAACTCGGCCCCGACGGGGACCGTCTCGCTGTCACCGTCAGCGCCGACGACCACCCCTACTCCATCTACGTCGTGGACGCCGAATCCGGCGCGACCGAGCGCTGGACCAGCCCAGGGACGCTCGGCATTCCGGAGGACCGGTTCCGGCGCTCGACGACCATCCGCTACGAGACGTTCGACGGCCGGGAGATTCCGGCCTACTGGACCCTCCCCGACGGGGTCGAGCCCGACAGCGACGAGCAGGTCCCGGTGATGGTCGACATCCACGGCGGCCCCGAACACCAGCGCCGGCCGTGGTTCTACCCGACCAAGCAGTATTTCCTGAACCAGGGCTACGCCGTGCTCGAACCCAACGTCCGTGGCTCCTCCGGCTACGGGAAGGAGTACACCCATCTCGACGACCAGGAGCAGCGCCTCGATTCGGTGCGGGACATCAAGCACGCGACCGAGTGGCTGGAGGACCAGCCGGCGGCCGACACCGACCGACTGGTGGTGTACGGCCGCTCCTACGGCGGCTTCATGGTGCTCTCGGCCATCACCGAGTACCCGGAGCTGTGGGCCGCCGCAGTGGACTTCGTCGGCATCGCCGACTTCGAGACGTTCCTTGAGAACACCGGCGAGTGGCGCCGCGAGCACCGCGCCGCGGAGTACGGCAGCCTCGACGACCCGGAGCTGCTGGAGCGCATCTCGCCGATTCACAACGTCGAGGAGATTCAGTGCCCGCTGTTCATCCAGCACGGCGCCAACGACCCGCGCGTGCCCGTGACCGAGGCCGAGCAGATCGCCGAAGCGGTCGAGGCGCGCGGCATCCCCGTCGAGACCTGCATCTTCGAAGACGAAGGCCACCACACGACCGACCGCGAGAACCTGATCGAGGAGTTCGAGCAGATTTCGGCGTTCCTCGACGACCACGTGTGAGACGGCTTCACCCGCTGAAGGTACCGCCAGCTCAGCTCTTTCACAGGTAGCGTCGGTGAAAAACCGGGCTACTCACACGGTAGCGTCGGTGGA
>CAYXXM010000194.1:0-493 GCA_964469085.1 uncultured Haloferacaceae archaeon | reverse complement strand
GAGACCCGGCTACTCACACGGTAGCGTCGGTGGAGAGACCCGGCTACTCACACGGTAGCGTCGGTGGAGAGACCCGGCTACTCACACGGCAGCGTCGCGTCGTGGCTCGCGTCGCCCACGATGACGACGCCGCACATCGACGACGCGCCATGGATGGAGCAGTAGTACTCGAAGGCGCCCGCCTCGTCAAACGTGTATTTGGTGCTATCGTTCTGTCCGAGAACCGGAGACTGGAAACTCCAGTCAGTACCGTCCTCGGTGAACGTGTCGCTCACCACGTCGTGGCTTGCCGCGTCCTTGTTCGTCCACGCGACCGTGGTTCCCGTCTCGACGGAGAGCCGCAGTGGAACGAACGCAAACCCCTCGATGGAAACCGACGCGCTGCCGGACCCGCCCATGCCGTCGGTTGCGGTCGGTGTCGGCGACTCCGTCTGGGTCGCCTCCCCGGTGGGCGTCGGCGACGGTTCCTGGGTGGGTGTCGGCGAACTCGTCG
>CAYXXM010000193.1:0-4205 GCA_964469085.1 uncultured Haloferacaceae archaeon | reverse complement strand
CGTGGCGCGACGACGGCACGCCCGGCGGCGAGTACCGCGTCGTCGAGGTCAACCCGCGAGTCTCCCGGTCCTCGGCGCTCGCGTCGAAGGCGACGGGCTACCCCATCGCCCGCGTCACCGCGAAGGTTGCCCTCGGGAAACGGCTTCACGAGATCGAGAACGAGATCACCGGCGAGACGACCGCCGCCTTCGAACCCGCAATCGACTACGTGGTGACGAAGGTGCCCCGCTGGCCCAACGACAAGTTCCCGGAAACGGAGTTCACCCTCTCGACGGCGATGAAGTCAACCGGCGAGGCGATGGCCATCGGCCGGACGTTCGAGGAATCGCTGCTGAAGGCGCTCCGGAGTTCCGAGTACGACCCCGCCGTCAGTTGGGCGGCCGTCGACGACGACGAGGTCACCGCCGAGTACCTCGAACGCCCCAGCCCCGACCGCCCGTATGCGATGCTGGAGGCATTCACCCGTGGATTCAGCGTCGAGAAGGTGGCCGAGGCGACGGGCATCGCTGACTGGTACGTCGAGCGCTTCGCCAACGTCGCCGACGCCGCGCTCGCGGCCCGCGACGGCGACTACGCCGCGGCCGCGGCGGTGGGGTTCACTGACAACGAAATCGCCGCCATTGCAGGCGGCACGTTCCTCGATACCCACGCCTCGTGGCTGCCCAGCGGATCGGCCGAGAATGGCACCGACCCCGAGCCAGTGGTGACTGACGGCGCCGGTGTTAGCCCGGAAGTGGTGAGCGACGAGACGCCCGAGCGCTCGTTCAAGCAGGTGGACACCTGCGCCGGCGAGTTCGCGGCCTCGACGCCGTACTACTACTCCGCACGCCGGCCCGAGGAGTTCGTCGGCACGGGCGTCGACGAACTCCGCGTGGACACCGAGGTCGAGAGCGTCGTCGTGGTCGGTGGCGGCCCCATCCGCATCGGCCAGGGCGTGGAGTTCGACTACTGTGCGGTGCACGCGGTCCGCGCGCTGCGGGACCTGGGCATCGACGCCCACGTCGTCAACAACAACCCCGAGACGGTGTCGACGGATTACGACACCTCCGACGGCCTGTTCTTCGAGCCGATCACGGCCGAAGAAGTCGCCGATGCCGTCGAGGCGACAGCTGCCGACGGCGTGATGGTCCAGTTCGGCGGCCAGACCTCCGTGGACGTGGGTGAACCGCTCGCAGAGGAGCTGGCTCGTCGCGACCTCGACTGCGAGATTCTCGGGACGAGCGTCGAGGCGATGGACCTCGCGGAGGACCGCGACCGCTTCAACCGGCTGATGGCCGACCGCGCCGTCGCCCAGCCGCCGGGTGGCTCCGCGACCAGCGAACAGGAGGCCCTGGAGCTGGCCCACGAGGTCGGGTATCCGGTGCTCGTGCGCCCCTCCTACGTCCTCGGCGGGCGCGCGATGGAGGTCGTCTCCGACGACGATGAACTTCGCGAGTACGTCGAGGAGGCGGTGCGCGTCTCCCCAGAGAAACCGGTCCTGGTGGACTCGTTCCTCGCCGGTGCGGTGGAACTCGACGTCGACGCCGTCTCGGATGGTGACGACGTGCTCATCGGCGGCGTGATGGAACACGTCGAGAGCGCGGGCGTCCACTCGGGCGACTCGGCCTGCGTCATCCCGCCCCGCTCCCTCGACGAGGCGACGCTCGGCCGCGTGCGCGAGGTGGTCGAGGAGATTGCAGACGCCTTAGAGACGGTGGGGCTGTTGAACGTTCAGCTGGCAGTGCTGGAGGGCGAACCCGAGGCGGGGCATGCCTCGACGGCAAGCGGTGAAGCCGCGAGCGAGGTCTACGTCCTCGAAGCCAATCCGCGCTCCTCGCGCACCGTTCCGTTCGTCTCGAAGGCGACGGGCGTCCCCATCGCAAAGCTCGCCGCCCGCGCGATGGCCGGCGAGTCGCTCGCGGAGATGAACGCAACCGAGCAGATTCCCGAGCAGCCGAGCGTGAAGGAGGTCGTGCTGCCGTTCGACCGCCTGCCGGACGCCGACCCGCGACTCGGCCCGGAGATGAAGTCCACCGGCGAGGTGATGGGCACCGCAGAGAGCTTCGGCGCCGCCTACGGCAAGGCCCAAATTGCTGCGGACAACCCGCTTCCCACCTCGGGCACGGTGGCCGTCGACGGCGACTGGGACGACGAGCTGGTTGACGCGTTCGCCGAGCCGCTCGACCTGGTCGAGCCTGCCGACCTCGACGCGGCGATGCGCGAGGGCGCTATCGACCTGCTGCTCTCTACGGAGACGGACTCGCTCAGAACCGCCGTCGAGGAGGAGGTTCCCTATCTCTCGACGGCGGCGGCCGCACGGGCCTCGGTCCACGCGCTCCAGGCAGCAATCGAACGCGATGGCTCCCTCGGCGGGGCCAGCGTCGCCGCGCTCTCGGACCGACCGACGCGGTCGGGGAACTGGGGAGCATAGCCGGACCCCCACTCCGCGACGCCAGTGGCGAGCGCTGGTTCAGTCGAGTTTGTTCAGCGCCTCGAAGAAGTCGACCTCGGGGCCGGCGATGCGGACCGGTTCGTCCGCCGTCGTCACTGTCACCATCGCCGGCAGCGAGAGCGTCTCTGCGGCACGCCCGTCGCTGATGACGTAGCCGGTTTCCGGGCCCGAGAGGCGGGCCGTTAGCTCGCTGTCGAGCGGAATCGCCAGCGGCGGCATCCCCTCGGTGGCACACATCTCGTTGACGACCATCGTGTCGATTCCGGGGTGGACCAGCGACCCGCCTTCCGAGAGGTTGTAGGCGGTCGACCCCGTCGGCGTCGCCGCCAGCACGCCATCGCCGTGGCCCGAGGAGAACAGCGAGCCGTCAACCCGGAGTTCCATGTCGACGCCGCCGCTGTGACCCCGCTGTGGCCCCTGCAGGACGATCTCGTTGGCCGCGGCCTGGCTCTCCCAGTCCTCGCCGCTCGCGACGAGGCGGGGCGCCTCCCGGACCGACAGGTCACCATCACGGAGCGCGTGGACCTCGTCCATCACCTCGTGGACAGCCTGCTCTGGACCGATGGCGTTCAGAAAGCCGACCTCCCCGAGATTGACGCCGAGAATCGGCGTTCCGCCGACCCCGCGGGCCGTGAACAGGAACGTCCCGTCGCCGCCGATGGAGACCACGAGGTCACAGGCCGACATCTCCGCGACCGGATGCCCCGCCTCGTCGTGCTCGCCCGACGTCGCCTCGTCGAGCCACACCTCGACATCGGCCTCCCTGAGATGGTCCCGGAGGTCCGCAGCGAGATACGCCGCCCGCTTGTTGCCACGCCTCGCGACGATGCCGACCAGCATGCGCCGGGGTACCCACCCCGCGGGGAAAAGCGCGCGGATGCCGTTCCTGGACGGGTAACCTTCATCCGTCGTCACGTCCAACGACGGGTAATGATCGGAACTGCTCCGGGCAACGGGTGGTCCCCGTGAGCGAAGAGGAAGAGGAAGACTGGTTCGAGCGTGGGATGCGCGAGGATGAGGAGGAGTCGGAAGCGACAGCCGAGGAACTCCTCGAGGAGGCCGCAGAGACCGCAGCAGTCGACGAATCGGAGTCGATTGCAGACGCCGAGGAGGAGCTATTCGACGACGCCACCGAGGCTGGGGAAGAAGACACCAGCGAAGCTGAGGACGAGCTGTTCGGCGACGAAGGGGACGACGGTGAGCCCTCCAGTGAAGACGAGGAGGAGGTGACCTCTGATGGCGGCGATGAGGAGGAAGAGGACGCCTTCGGTGGCGTCGCAGCCGACCAGGACGACGCGTTCGGCAACGCGACGGACGAATCCGACGCGTTCGGCGGCGTCGCGGCGGACCAGGAGGACGCGTTCGGGGGCGGCGAGGCGGACGCAAGCGGCTTCGGGACGGGCGGGGACGACGAACCGTTCGGCGGCGGCCCCGACAGCGGGGCCCAGGAGTTCGGCGGCGAGGGCGACCCGTTCGGCAGTGGTGGCGGCGGCGGCGCGTTGGACTTCGGCGACGAAGGGTTCGGCGGCGGTGGCGACACTGGCCCGGATTTCGACGAGGAGGAACTCGACTCCGACATCGACCGCATCGACGTCGGTATCGGCGGCCTGGACGAGATGATTCTCGGCGGCGTTCCGCGACGGTCGCTGATGGTCACCATCGGGTCGGCGGGGACGGGGAAAACCACCTTCGGGCTCCAGTTCCTGACCGAGGGGCTGGAGAACGGCGAGAAGGCGGTGTACGTCACGCTGGAGGAGTCCCGCGAGGCCATCC
>CAYXXM010000192.1:0-4212 GCA_964469085.1 uncultured Haloferacaceae archaeon | reverse complement strand
AGCGGGGAGGGCGTCGAGGAACTGATCGAGCGCCTCGACGCCCACGCCGCGTGGCTCGACGAGACGGGACGCCGCGAGGCCAAAGCCAGACAGCGATACGCCGCCGAGATTCGGCAACTGCTCCGCTCGGACGCTGCCGAACTCATCGACGAGGAACTCGAGCGCCACGGCGGAGTCGACGGTCTCGCCGAAGGGGTACTCGAACGGGAGACCGACCCCTACACCGTCGCCGATGAGGTGCTCGGCCCCATCGAGGAGTGCGTCGAGAACCAGCACGACTGATTGGGGCTCCCGCTCGCGGACGGTGCCGATAGCTGCAACGTCGGCTGCTTTCCCGGCGGCGTTCTCTGCCCCGTTGCGTCCGTGCTCGCGGTGTGGGGGTGCCGGCTTTGCGGCCCGTCCGCCGGCAGTCTAGGACTTCTCGGCGTCGTCGTCCACCGTCTCCACCCGGTCGCGGAGCCACGCGATGCCCGTGTCGACGCTCCCTGGGTCCGTGCCGGTCACTTTCAGGCGATTGAACCCATCGCGGGACGGGTAGCTCCCGACCACGAGGTCGAACCGCTCGCGGAAATTCGAGAGCACCGCCGTCAGCGACGCCTCGGGTGCGGGGGTCTGGAGCGTCTCGCTCACGGCGTCGCCGCCGAACTCGTCGGCCACGATGTCGAACATCGCGTCGAACTCCGCTGGCGGGCCGGGCAACACGTAGACGTTCTCGACGGCAGCGCCCGGCGAGAGGCCGACCGGGTTCAGCAGCGGACGCCCACCTTCGGGCGTCGCGCCCCAGTCAGCCAGGTCCAGGTCGAAGTCGTCCGGGTCCACCTCGGCCGGGTCGCGGTCCCGATAGTCGGCCAGTTGTTCGATCAGGGCCTCGCGCACCTCCTCTTCCACAACCAGGTCGCGCTCGAACACGTCGGCGACCGCGTCCATCGTGATATCGTCGTGGGTGCCGCCGAGGCCGCCGCCGACGACCACGGCGTCGAACTCGCGGGCCCATTCCGCGACCGCGTCGGCGATGAGGTCGCGGTCGTCTGGGATCGTGAGAACGCGAACGACGGTCGCCCCGCGCTCGTTCAACCGGCGGGCCAGGCGCGCCGCGTTCGTGTTCCGCGTATCGCCGGCGAGAATCTCGTCCCCGACGGTGACGATGGCGACGTCCATACCGGTCCGAGGCGCGCGGTGCCCGTTAGTCGTTCGGCTCCCGATTCGGGAGTTCGGCGGACAATCAGTGGTCGAGGCGGGGCTGCCGCGTCAGATTCCCGGGTCCTGGAACGCGCCGCCGTAGTCGTCTCGGATGAAGTACCGAAGGTAGTTCCCGTAGGTCCGGTCGCTGATGTCGTCGGCGACCTGCTCGTAGCGCACCTCGCCGGCCTCGTCGACGACGTAGAGCGCGGCGATGCCCGTCGTTCCGCTGTGACTGCTCTCCTCGGTGCCGGAGTACTGCTCGGCCACCGCTCCTTCGGGGTCGGAAAGCAGCGGGAACCGGTAGTCGAACCGGGTGCGCATCTCGGCGACGTCGCCGCGGTCGCTGGTGACGACCGGCAACACGTCGACTCCGTCGTTGAACCGCAGGTCCTCGTAGACGCGGCTGAGGGTTGCGAGCTGTTCGGCACAGAAGCTACACCAGTAGCCGCGGTTGATCACGACGACCGTCGGACCGCTGTCGAGCGTCTCCGAGAGGGAGACAGAGTCGCCGGTCGTGCTCTCCAGTTCGAACTCCGGGGCCTGACTGCCTTCCAGACTCATGTATTCGAGTTATGGATTGTGGGAAAGAAATAACTCTCGGTATTCACATGACGGGTAGTCCGGCGACGCGCCGTCGCTGCGGCGGTTTCGAGCGCAACCCCGTCGACAGCGACCCGCAGGGGTTAGACACGCACCAGTCGCCTGCTGGGGTGAGAAACGCCCCACGGGATGGCTCAGTAGGATTTCGCGAAGAAGGCCGTCTCGGTGGCGTCATCGTCACAGACCGCGCAGTCGGCGTCGCCCGAGACCACGTCGTCGTGATGTTGCTCCTCGTCGTCGGGGAACGGCACCATCACGATTTCGGCCGCAATCTGGTCGCCGATGGGCTCCTCACACGCCTCGTCGCCGCACCACGGCGCCGTGACGTAGCCGCCGTGCTGGCCGAGGGTGCCGAGGATGCCCGCTCGGTCGGCAGCCGTGCGGACGTTCTCCTCCAGGTTCTCCTCCGCGGCGGCGTAGAGTTTGGCGTACACCTCGTCGAATTCGCGCTGGACGGAATCGGCGATTCCGTCGCGGTCGAGGGTGAGCTCCTCCCCATCGGGGCGGTGGACGGCCGTGATTTCGCCGTCCTCAACCTCGTGGGGCCCGATTTCGAAGCGCACAGGAACGCCCTTCAGCTCCCACTCGTTGAACTTGAACCCGGGGTTGCGCTCGTCCCGGTCGTCGAGTTCGACGCGGACGCCGGCCTCCTCGAGTTCGTCGGCGACGGTCTCGGCGTACTCCAGTACCTTCTCCTGGGTGTCGGACTGCCAGATGGGGACGATGACGACCTGCTCGGGCGCGAGCGTCGGGGGGAGTACCAGCCCCTGCTCGTCGGAGTGGGTCATGATTAGTGCCCCCAGCGACCGCCACGATAAGCCCCAGGAGGTCGTGTGGGCGACCCGCTCCTCCTCGTCCTCGTCGGAGTAGGTGATGTCGAACGCTTCGGCGAGGGACTGGCCGAGGTGGTGACTGGTCGCACCCTGGACGGATTTCCCGTCGGGCATCAGTGCCTCGACGGTGGTGGTGGTGTCGGCGCCGGGGAACTTGTCGTGGTCGGGCTTCTGCCCCCGCAGCACCGGAATCGCGAGCGTGTTCTCGTACACGTCCTCGTACTGGTCGAGTCGAGTGAGCGTCTCGTCCCACGCGTCCTCGCTGCTCTCGTGGGCGGTATGGCCCTCCTGCCAGAGGAACTCCTTGGTCCGGAAGAACGGCATCGTCTCGGTAGCCTCCCAGCGCACGACGGAGGCCCACTGATTGACCCGCAGCGGGAGGTCACGGTGACTCCGGACCCACTGGGCCATGTACGGCGTGATGATGGACTCGGAGGTGGGCCGGACAGCAAGCCGCTCCTCGAGTTCGTCGTGACCCCCGTGGGTCACCCACGCCACCTCGGGGTCGAACCCCTCGACGATCTCCTTCTCCCGTTGGAGGTAGGATTCGGGAATGAACAGCGGGAAGTAGGCGTTCTGCACACCCGTCGCCTTGAACTTCGCGTCGAGTTCACCCTGCACGCGCTCCCACAGCGAGTACGCGCGCGGACGGACGATGATGAATCCCGACATCCCCTCGGGACCGTAGTTCGTCAGCCCCGCCTTCTGGCAGACCTCGGCGTACCAGTCGCCGGTCGCGTACTCCTTGGACTCGGTGATTCCGAGCGTCTGGTCGTCGTCGCTCATGCCCGGACCGAGTGTCGGTCGGGGCTTAAAACGTCCGAAGGCCCCGCTGCAGTGTTCGCTGTTCGGACCGGTTTCTGCCGGTTCCGCGACGGTGGCAGAAGCGACGGCTTCAGTCACCGTCGAACTCGACGCCAAACGAGACGTCGACCTCCGCTGGCTCGCCGTCGGTGTAGACGAACCGGCCGCGAAAGTGGTCACCGTCCAGCACACGGGGCAGCCATTCCCGGTCGGTGGGCCACATCTCCGCGAACGGCAACGCATTCACCGGGAACCACGCCGGCTCTGCTTCCTCACTCTCAACGGGCGTGCCGGCGTACGCCGTCGCCCGGAACACGTGGACCAGGGCCTCCCACTCGTCCGAGCGATAGAGAAAGACGCCCAACTTTTCGGGGTCCAGTACCGAAATACCGACCTCCTCACGCACCTCACGGACGACGCACTCCTGGGGGCTCTCCCCTGGTTCGACTTTGCCGCCGGGCCCGACCCACTGTCCGCTTCCGACGCCGCGTTTCTTGTGGATGAGCAGCGTCTCGTCCCCGTCGACCAGGTGACAGAGCGTCGCCTCGGGCAGCGAGTCGAGGTCCTCGCATTCGAACACGACCGACGGTGGCGACGGACGCGGAAAAAGCGTATCGGCACTGCGTCCCCCTGATGGGGTCCCGGGGGAGAGACCGTCTCGTGGCGCCGCGGTCACCCGACTTCGACCCGGCCACGGCGCACGGGTTTGCGAAGGTTTTTACTAACGGGAAGAAAAACCCCGAATAAGCGGGTTCTCGTCGTACTTCCCCGCATGCGGAGTCACCGCAACGAG
>CAYXXM010000191.1:0-4292 GCA_964469085.1 uncultured Haloferacaceae archaeon | reverse complement strand
CGGCCTCGGAGGAACGCATCGAACGCATGCTCCGCGTCCACCAGTACGTGCAGGCATGTGCCTCCGCCCCAGCACAGTTCGCGGCCGAAGCCGCCCTCACCGGCTCACAGGACGTGGTCAACGAGATGGTCGAGACCTTCGAGCACCGCCGGGACCTCGTCGTCGACGGGCTTCGAGACATCGGCCTCGATGTCCCGACCCCAGCGGGCGCGTTCTACGTCATGCCCGAGGTGCCTCCTGGGTTCGTCGATGAGTGTATCGACCGCGGCGTCATCGTCGTCCCCGGCGAGGCGTTCGGCGCGCACGGCGAGGGCTCTGCCCGCATCTCCTACGCTACGGGCACCGACCAGATACGCGAGGCGCTGGACATCATGGCGGCGGCGGCCGACGCTGTTCGATAGGGCCGTTCGGCGCCGGACAGGTTGGAAAAGCGTTATTCCTCACCAACCGCTCCACTCTCCATGGACAAACGGGCCATCGCTGTGGGCATCCTGCTAACCACCCTGGGGATTGCGGTCACGTGGTTCGGTCGGCTTCCGCTCCAGCTCGTCGCGACGGCGTTTGTCGGCCCGGTCGTGGCGGGCTATCTCAGCCGGTCGCCGGACTCGAAAGCGTTCGAGGGAGTAGCGTCCATCGGCGGCGGGTATCTGCTCGCGGTGTTCGTGCTCGCAATCGGCCGCTACTTCATGTTCCCACAGCTGCCGTTCCGCTGGCAGATCGACGTGGCGATTACGACGGCGCTGTTTGCGGTCATCGGCGCCATCTTCGCGATTCCGCTGAGTTGTGTCTGTGGCGCAGTACTCGGCGGATTCGGGGCGTTCCTCCGGGAACTCGTCGACGGTGGGCCCACGGTCTGACTGGGCGTCACCCTGCCGAGAGTGCTGATTGACGTCTCGTGCTCAGGGGATTACTGGTACATCCCCGTTCGTGAAACCTGTGAGGCCTCGTGCTGGTCTGCCTGCTGCATTTGCTTGGCGAGTTCCTTCCGCTGCTCCATAATCTCCTCGGCCTCGTCGACCAGCCGCTCGGTCTCGGCGTCGACGCCCGCGACGGGGTTGATACCGTTCTTGATGAGCGCGTGGGCTCCCTGCGGGTCAGGGAACCGGGGGTCGGTATCGACCACCAACCCGATTGCGTCGGCCTTCTCGTCGGCTGCGTTCGAGAGGAGGGCGCCACAGGGCCCCGAAATCAGCCCGCCCTCGTCAGGCGCGGGTATCGCCTCGGCATCGAGGACCGCCGTCCCGTCGCCGACGCCGATGCCCTCGACCGATGGGAGTTCGGCGGCCTCCCGTTCGGCGGCCAGTCCGCCCAAGTAGATTGGGAGAATGTCGTTCTCCAGGACCCATTCGGTGAGGCGCTCGGTGAACAGCGGCGTGTCCATCACGTGGACCGGGACGTCGCTTCGCAGCGCGACGACGCGCTCGTCGGGGTCGATATAGAGCCGAATCGGCGGATTCACCCCGCGCTCGTCGCCGTCGAACACCGTCACCGGCGGAATCCCCTCGCCCCGCACTTCGGCGAACTGGTCCATGTCCAGAACGTCGATGAGGTGGTCCGTCGCGATTTTGCCGACAAGTCCGACGCCGGGCATCCCCTCGACGAGCGTCGTGTCGGCCGGGTCGACGCTCTCGTCAGTCGTGCGGATTTCGACCATGCCACCGGATGCGGCCGCCTGGCGCAAGTGCGTTGTGGCAGAAAAACGTGGAACTGAGGGGCGTCTTACTGGCCGAACTCGATGGTGTCGAGCGTCTCGACGGCCCCTTCTGCGTCCGTGTTGTAGCGCCAGTACTCGTAGGTGACAGCCTTCATGTCACCGTTGTCGTCGAAGTCGACCGAGGACGAGGCCCCGACGTAATCGATGGGCTCGCCCTCCGACGCGAGTTGGACACCTTCCACGAGGTTTGCGGGCGTGATCTCAGTGCCACCGGAGGCCGGATTGGCCACGGTCTGCATCTCGTTTTTGATGACGGCGCCGTCGTTCTCGCCGGCCCGCGTCGCTGCCAGGAGCATCACCGCGCTGGCGTCGTAGGCGTGTGAGTTGAACACGCCCGGGGACCGGTCGTACTGGTTCTCGTACTGCGAGATGAACGCATCGTTGCCGGGCCCGGATGGAAGCGGCGCCGTGCCGAAGACGTTCGACATGTCCTCGCCGACGTTGCCCGGCAGGTTGCTGCTTTTCAGGCCGTCGGTGACGAGGATATCCGTCTCGGTGCTGTACTCCGCGTAGAAGTCCCGGAATATCTGGATGCCCGAGCCGGGGTAGCCGATGACCACCAGCATGTCGGGGGCGTCGTCCATCGCCTCACTCAGCTCCGTGCTGTAGGAGTCCTTCTCCTTCCGGAACGCAACGCCGTTCTGGACGGTGCCGCCGCCGTCCTCGAAGGAGTTCTTGAACGATTCGAACAGCGCCTGCCCGTAGTCGTTGTTGACGTAGAGCCCGGCGGTCGTTGACGCCTCGAGGTTCTCGCTTGCGACCTGTGCCATCACCTTCCCCTGCAGCGCGTCGGACGGCGCAGTCCGGAAGATGAGGTTGTTGTCGTCGAGCGTCGTGACGTTCGGCGAGGTCGAGGACGGCGAGCAGCCGATGACGTCGTTCGGAATCAGCGACTCCTGGGTAACCTGCAGGTTCACACCCGACGAGGCGGGTCCAGTGACCATCGGATAGCCCGCGTTAACCAGGTCGTTGGCGGTGGAAACCGCCGCCTGTGGGTCTGTCTGACTGTCTTCGACCCGCTGGTCGACGGTGATCGGTGCGTCGCCGCTCTCGATTACCGTCTTCGGGAGAATCGCTCCATCGCGGATTGGTTTCCCGAGTTCGGCGAGGCCACCGGTCAGCGGGAGCAGCACGCCGAGTTTGGCTTCGAAGCCACCGCCGAGGCCTGTCTCCGAGATACACCCTGCGACGCTTGCTAAGGCACCGCCACCGATGCTACCGAGCACTTCACGCCTGTTTAGTTCACGTGCCATACGCGTATCCCTATAGCAGACAGTACATAAACCTTCCTCAGTATTTGCCGGTATCAGCTCCCGTCCCCGGGTCGCGACCGGCGAAAACAGCAGGTTGAAACAGCACCACTCCCTCTCTGTCGCCAATGACCATCCCCTCGTTCGTCATCGGCATCGCGGGCGGGACCGGCGCAGGGAAAACAACCGTCGCCAGACTCGTCACGCAGAACGTCGGCGAGTCGGTGACGCGCATCCCGCTGGACAACTACTACGAGGACCTGAGCCATCTCGACCTGGCGGAACGGGAGTCGGTCAACTACGACCACCCCTCGGCGTTCGAGTGGGACCTGCTGCGGGATCACCTTCGGCAACTGTCGGAGGGCCAGCCCATCGAGATGCCCCAGTACGACTTCGAGCAACACAACCGCAAAGACGAGCCAATCACCGTTACGCCGACGGACGTCATCGTCCTGGAGGGGATTCTGGCGCTGTACGACGAGGAGGTCAACGGGATGCTGGACCTGCGGCTCTACGTCGAGACGGACGCCGACGTCCGCATCCTCCGGCGAATTCGTCGCGACGTCATCGAGCGCGGCCGGGAACTGGAGGACGTCATCGACCAGTATCTCTCGACGGTGAAGCCGATGCACGAACAGTTCATCGAGCCGTCGAAGAAACACGCCGACCTCATCATCCCGGAGGGTGCCAACTCCGTCGCGGTCAACCTCCTCGAGGAGAAGGTGAAAGCCGAGGTGGAAGGGGACGGGACCCGGACCTGGGAGCGCGGCGCCATCGAGCAGGAACTCGGGGAGCGCCTGGATCTGGACGACCAGTAGCTGGTCGGGGCGAAAATACGCCCAACGGGGGCGCCGCCTCGCTCAGGCGCTGACGAACTGCTCGGGACCCTCGTAGAACCAGTAGCCAGCCTCGCGCATCGCGTCGCCCAGCACCTGGTGGAACTCGACGAAGTCCTCGAACTCCTCGTGGTCGACAGCCTCGAAGATTTCCTCGACGGAGACGACCTGTTCGTAGCTGATGCGGACGGGGTGGTCGCCGAACTCGTCGACGTACTCCGCGGCAGAGAGCGGGAAGTCCTCCTCCTCGTCGATTTTCTTCGCGAGCACGGCGTGTCCGTACTTGCGCTTGCCCTCGCTTCCCTGCTCGCCGTCTGGGTCGTGTGGCCAGTCCCCTGCGTCGCTCATTGTCGGGGATTGCTCCGGGCCGGCCAAAGCTTTTGCGTTCCGCGCAGTCGGGGGGTTTCCGGGTTGTCGGTGGCGGAACTTCCAGGGTTCGAATCCGACACGCGTCGCTCCTCACGTTGTTCGGAGACGACGGTGGGACTGGGA
>CAYXXM010000190.1:0-4324 GCA_964469085.1 uncultured Haloferacaceae archaeon | reverse complement strand
CCTTGCGGTGCTTGCGTCGCCGTGCTTCCCCGAGCGAACAGCCCCTTTCAATCCCACCCACCGCCCTCAGTCCTCCCCAGCCGACTCCTTCCTTCGCTGCGCTCGGTCAGTCGTCCCTCACGCTGGCTCGCGCACGGAGGCGCTCGCGTCTCGCGCCGACGCGGGTACGGTCGCGGTGGCAGCGGGCGCTCGCCGTCGTCGCGAGTGCGCGAGACCGGTGGGGCCAGGGGCTTTCACATTGGTGCCGACAAGTTCTCGCCGATTCATTCACCTGCCCCATGCAGAACCACCCAGCTATAACTCTCCACTCCTCAATCAATCCAGAAAATGCTCCGTCTCGCCGTCGCCACCCAGCAGGAGACGTTCGAGCGCATCCGCGAGCCACTCGCCGAGCGCGACATCGAGGTGGTCCCCGTACGAGCCAGCGAACGAACCCTCTCCCTCACAGCGCCCGACCTCCCCGATGTCGACGTGGGCCTCGTCTTCCCCTCCCGCCTGATGGAGGGCGGAGCCATCTCGGCCGCCCTCGATATCCCCTGGGTGAATGACCGCGAGGCGATTCTCACCTCGCGCAACAAGGCCGGCGTTCTCGCCGCGCTCTCGGCGGCAGATGTCCCCGTTCCCGAGACGACGCTCGTCTCCAACCCCGTCGACGAGGACGCCGTTGCCGAGGCCGCCGCAGCGCTCGGGGCCAGTTCTGCCGATGACTCCCTCGTCGTCAAACCCAACTCCACGACCCGGGGCACCGGCGTCGCCCGCGTCGAAGACCCGGACTCCCTGCTCGGAGTGACCGACTACCTCGACCTGGTCCACGATTTCCGCGCGACCGGGGATCGCTCGTACCTCCTGCAGGAGTATCTCGACGAGGCCCGCGACTACCGCGCGATGGTCGTCGACGGCGAGTACGCCGGCGCCGTCGAGCGGCGCCTGCCCGAGGAAGAAACTGGGACTGGGCGCTGGAAACACAACGTCCACCGCGGCGCCGTCGCCGAGGGCATCTCACTCTCGCCCGAGAAGCGCGACCTCGCGGAGCGCGCGGCTGCGGTTCTCGATGTCGACTATCTCGGCGTCGACCTGCTGGAGACCGAGGACCGACTGGTTGTCAACGAGACGAACGCTCGGCCGACGGTCGACGACGCAACGAAGTACGAGCCGGGCTTCTACGACCGGCTGGCCGGGCTGATTCGGACCACAGCAACAGCGGCTGAGGCCGGTGATGAACGAGAGCGCGAGTGATACGGAACGCAGCAGGGAACCGTTACTCGATGTCGATGTCCGCCGAGTCGGCGACCGTATCGAAGCTGACCTCGAGCACGCCGTTGTTGAAGGTGGCGTCGGCGCTGTGCTCGTCGACGCGGGTGGGAAGCTGCAGTCGCTCGCGGAACTGCCCCTCCGTCCCTGCCTCGATGGTCAGCGACTCACCGTCGCACTGGAGGGAGACGTCTTCCTTGCTCGTCCCGGGGAGGTCGGCGACGAGTCGGAGCTGGTCGCCCTCGTCGTAGACATCGACGTGGCTGTTGGCGGCGCTGGTGCCGTCCTCCGTGGCGGCCCCCATCATGCGTTCGATCTCGTCGAAGATGTCCCCGAACGGGTCGTCGCGCTCGTCCCTTCGCATGATTCAGGGTAGGCCACTGCGACGCAAAAGCCTTCTGTCGGTGGCGAATGCGAACGGGGTCGGTTCCGAATACGCCTCGTCGCAAGCACGTGCTTCGAGCCGAAGCGGTGGGGTGTTCAGGTCTCGACCGCCGCCAGTCCGGGCCGATGTCCCTTGCCAGTCCGCGCCGCCGCTTATCGCCGGTCAGCGCCGCCGCCATTGCCAGTCCACGCCGTCGTCCGTCGTGGGGGAACAGGCCCCGACCCGTACCGTGCCGTTGAAGTGCGGTTCCGCCGAATTCTTCGACCGAATGGGCTCGTTCGCTACGCTTGATGCGTTTGCCGAGCGCTTCTCGGACGCGCGGGTGCTGGTTCGACTCGACCTCAACTCCCCCGTCGACGGTGGCACCGTCCAGGATAACCGCCGATTCGAGCGTCACGCTCGCACGGTGCAGGAACTCGCAACGGCGGGCCACCGGGTCGTCTGTCTGGCCCACCAGGGCCGCCCCGGGCGCGGGGAGTTCATCCACCTCGACCAGCACGCAGACATCCTCGCTGGATATCTCGACCGACCGGTGCAGTACGTCGAGGATACCCACGGCGAGGACGCCGTCGCGGCCATCGCTGACGCCGATTCCGGCGAGGTGGTCCTGCTGGACAACGTGCGGATGGCCGACGACGAACTGGCCGACCGCGAGCCAGCAGCTCACGCGGATTCGGGCCTGGTCTCCCGGCTCGCCGGCGCCGCCGACGCGTACGTCAACGACGCCTACTCCGCGGCTCACCGCGGGCACGCCTCGCTGGTCGGATTCCCGTTCGTGCTGCCAGCGTACGCCGGCCGGGTGATGGAGACGGAGTACGAGGCCAACTCCGCCATCGCGCGACGCTCGTTCGACGGCCCGGTGACGATGGTGCTCGGGGGAACCAAAGTGACGGACGTCATCGGCGTGATGGACGCCATCGGCGACAGGGTCGACCGGTTCTGTCTCGGCGGTATTGTCGGCGAACTGTTCCTCCGCGCCGACGGCTACCCCGTTGGCCGGGACCTGCCCGGCGAGGGCACAGCGCTGTTCGAGCAGCAGTGGGAGCACAACGAGGAGACCATCCGCGTTATGCTCGACGAGCTGGGCGACCAGATTCACCTGCCGGCTGACCTCGCCTACGAGGACGACCAGGGTGAGCGGGCCGAGATCGCCGTCGACGACGTGGAAGAGAAGACCACAGCGTTCCCGGACGTTGGCAGTGAGACCGTCGCGCGCTACCGAGGGGACATCGAGGACAGCGCAGCAGTGTTCGTCAAGGGCGCGCTCGGCCTGTTCGAAAACGAGCGGTTCGCGGACGGCACGGTCGGCATGCTCGAAGCCATCGCGCGGTCGGACTGCTTCTCGGTCGTCGGCGGCGGCGACACCTCCCGGGCTATCGGAATGTACTGGCTTGACGAGACCTCATTTTCTCACGTCTCAATCGCCGGCGGCGCCTACATCAAGGCGCTAACGGGCGAGCCGCTGGTCGCCGTCGAGGCGCTGGAAGCGAACGTTCCGAACTGACATCCTCCACGGCTAACGCCGCGGGCTCCCCCACAGGGGGTAATAACCGCGGTCGAACCACGACGTCGCCGGCGGTCGACCTACCGCTCGAACGTCCGGCCCAGCCCCATCCCGAGCGTCTCGTCGGTTGTCGCGATACTCTCGGCTTTTCCGGCCGATTCCGTGATTGCGCGGATGGCGTCGACGTTCTCTGGCACCACGTCCGACTCCTGGTGGATGGCCTGGAACAGGTAGAGGTCCCGGCCCCGGACGGCGACGGAGTCGGCCCAGATGCAGTTCTCCCAGATGTCCCCCCGGGAGCGGCCGGCGTCGAGGGCGAACTCCTTCAACTTCCCCGTGCCGTCGATGCCGGCGGACTGGGGGACGAGAAACAGCCGGGACTCCTCGGCGAGGAGTTCCTTGACGGCCTCGGCGTCGGTGTCACTCTCCAGCGTGACGTTGACCGAGTGCATGTGCATCAGCGTCGCGGGCACCTTCAGCCCGAGCGTGTCGATGGCGATGTCGGGGAAGATGGTTTTCACGTCCGGCCCGTGGTGGCTCGGGAGCGAGACGGGATCCGGAAGAATGTCGTCGATGGGGCCGCGCCCGGTCTGGCCCGGGTCGCCGCCGCGGCGCACCAGCGTCACGCGGGACTTCTCGACACCGTACGCCTCGCGCAGCGGCGCGAGCAGGCGCGAGAGCCCGGTCGTGTTGCAGGAGACGACACGCACGTGGTCGGCGCCCGCGGCGTCCGTGAAGTTGGCCCGTGCGTTGAACGAGGTGTCTGCCACCTCGGCGTCCTCGCCGCCCTGGTAGATCGCCGGCGTGTCGTGGGCCTCGTAGGTCGCCTTGTTCTGTGCGCCGATGCCGCTCGGAGTGGCGTCGACGATGACGTCTGCAGCCTCGACCAGCGCGTCGAGGTCCCCCGCGACGGGCATCCCTGCCTCGTCGAAGCGCTCGCGGCGCTCGGCCACCGCCGCGTAGAGGTCGAACCCCTTCGCGAGGGCGGCCTCGGCCTCGAAGTTCGGGGAGGTCTTGGCGACGCCTTCGACCGCCATATCCCGCTGTGCGACGACAGCGTCGGCCACGCGCTTCCCGATGGTGCCGTAGCCGACCACGCCCACGTTGGTCATCTGTGGTTGGAATTGGAGGGCAGGCTGATAAGTAGGCGACGGTTCACGGCGATTCTGCCGGTCTCGCGTCGC
>CAYXXM010000189.1:0-4341 GCA_964469085.1 uncultured Haloferacaceae archaeon | reverse complement strand
CGAACGGAAACACGCTCGTCACGGACACGCTCAACAAGCGGATCTTCGTGGTCGACCGCAACGGCACCGTCGTCTGGTCGGTCGAGACCGAGCGCATCCCCTACGAGGCAGACCGGGTGCCACAGGGCGAACCGGCCCGCGGCGAGTGGTACGCGGGCGACGGGCCGAGCGGAAAGGCCGCCGGTGACGGCATCCCGGTTATCTCGGATGCCGCCGTGATGCTCCGCGGCGTCTTCCCGTGGCTGCCGTTCTGGTACACCGGGTCGGAACTGCTGCTGACGCTGGCCTCGTTTGGGCTGGCCGCGACGGGCGGGCGCGACCTCTGGCACGCTCGCGGGTGAGTGGGCCACGCCGCGGTTGCCTCGCGAATCGGGTCGAACGACCCCCGACCGCGATAGTTACCGGACCGCATCTGCTTTCTGCCCGCCTTCGTAACGTCGCCGTATGGGTACCGACTGGACCGACGACGACGGCGACGACCTCGCCTGGGAAACGGTGGACTCCGAACGCGACTATCGCTGTCCCGGATTCGACGTGCGGCGCGACGACGTGGTGCTCCCGGACGGCACCGAAACCGACCACCACCACGTCGAGGAGGGTGGGGCCGTCGTCGTGCTACCGTTCCGCCCCGGTGGCGAGGAGGTGGTACTCATCGAGGAGTGGCGCCAGCCGGTCCGACGGCTGAACCGCGGCCTCCCCGCTGGCGGCATCGAGGACGGCGACGCGGACCCCCGTGCCGCGGCGGCCCGCGAACTCCGGGAGGAGACCGGCTACGAGGCGGCCAGGTTCGAGCCGCTCTGCACGACCGAACCGGTCAACGGCATCGCCGACTCCGTCCACCACACGTTCCTCGCCCACGGCTGTGAGCCGACGGCGCAGCAGGAACTCGACCACAACGAGCACATCCGGACGCTGACGCTGCCCTACGAGGAGCTTGTCGCGGCCGTCTGTCGGGGTGACGTGCGCGACGGCCGGACGGTGCTGGCGGTCAGTCGCTACGAACTGGCGGACGCGCCTGACTCCGCCGGCCGCTGACCGCCAGCCGCGTGCAGAACCACTTTCCCGCCGGGTCCCCAGCCCCGTAGTATGCGTGCTCGGCTCCGTGCAGTCGGCGTCGGCATCGGCGCCGGTGTCCTCGGGATGCTCGTCTCGATCGTGCTGCTGTTGGCCACCGGTCTGACCCTCGACGTCGCCGGCGTCGAACTGAGCCCCGTGGTCAGTATCGGGCTGACGCTGTTTCTCACACAGGGCCTCTCGTTCATGGGCGTCGGCTACCTCTACCTGCGCCGTCGTGGAATTCCGCTGGCCAGCATCGGGGTGGAGCTCCCGACACTCCGCGGCGTCGCCGCCGCCATTGGCGCGTTGTTGCTGTCCATGGTCTACCTGATGGCAGCGAGCCTGGTTATCCAGCAGCTTGGGGCCCAGACCGCGGAGAACAACATCGTCCAGATGGGGATGGAGAACCCCGAAATCCTCCTGTTCCTGATTCCGGGGGCGTACATCTTCATCGGCCCCGGCGAGGAACTGCTGTTCCGCGGCGTCGTCCAGACCCGCATCCGCGAGGTCTTCCCGCCGGTGTCGGGCGTCGTCGTCGCCAGCGGCATCTTCGCGGCCATCCACCTGCCCGCGCTCTCCTACGGCGCGCCGCTATCCGCGAAACTCACGACGGTACTGGTGCTCCTGGGCCCAAGCCTCATCCTCGGCGGCGTCTACGAGTACACCGGCAATCTGGTCGTGCCGATTCTGGTCCACGGTTCTTACAACGCCCTGCTGTTCATTGCACTCTACGTGCAGGCGACCGCGGGGACGAACGCGGCGATACTGCTGTTCTGACGCCGCCGGTATTTCTCTCCGCCACCGAACGGAACCCCTTAGGCCGCGCTGGCGAAAGACCACCCCATGCGCGACGCGTTCGAACTCCGGGCGACCGACGGGATGGCCCGCGTCGGCCGGTTGACCGTGCCCCGCGCGGGGGTCACCGTCGAGACGCCGGCGCTGATGCCGGTCATCAACCCCAATATCCAGACCATCTCCCCGCGGCGGCTCCACGAGGAGTTCGGCGCGGACATCCTCATCACCAACTCCTACATCATCCGCAAGACCGACGACCTGCGCGAGCAGGCCCTGGCTGAAGGGCTCCACGAGATGCTGGAGTTCCCGGGGGCCATCGTCACGGACTCTGGCTCGTTCCAGCTTGCGGAGTACGGCGAAATCGACACCACGACGACCGAGATTCTCCAGTTCCAGCACGACATCGGCTCGGATATCGGCACGCCCGTCGACATCCCGACGCCGCCGGATGTGAGCCACGACCAGGCCGCCGCGGAACTCGACCGCACGGAGGCCGCGCTCGCGGACGCCACCGCCGTCGATACGGGGGAGATGCTGGTGAACGCGCCCGTCCAGGGCTCGACCCATCTCGACCTGCGGGAGGAGGCGGGCGCCCACGCCGCCGCGACGGACCTCGACGTGTTCCCAATCGGCGCCGTCGTCCCGCTGCTGAACGCCTATCGCTACGACGACATGGTCGAGGTAACCGCCGCCGCCAAGCGCGGCCTGCACGCCGACTGCCCGGTCCACCTGTTCGGCGCGGGCCACCCGATGATGTTCGCGCTGGCGGCCGCCGTGGGCTGTGACCTGTTCGACTCGGCCGCGTACGCGCTCTACGCCCGCGACGGCCGGTATCTCACCGTTCGTGGGACCGAGCAACTGGCGGACCTCGCGTACTTGCCCTGTCCCTGTCAGGTCTGTACCGAACACGACCCCGAGTCGCTGCGGGCGCTGGCGACCCGGGAGCAAGAGGAAGAACTGGCGGCCCACAACCTGCACGTCACGTTCGCGGAGATTCGCCGCGTCCGGCAGGCGATTCGGGAGGGGAGTCTGCTCGAACTCGTCGAGGAGCGAGCACGGGCCCACCCTGCGAGCGCCGATGGCTACCGAGCGCTGCTTGACCGGAGCGAGCAACTGGAGGCGAGCGACCGGGTGTCGAAGGGGACGTTTTTCTACACCTCGCCGGAGAGCGCCCGGCGCCCGGAAGTGCTGCGCCATCACGAGCGCGTCGGGCGGCTGGCGACGCCGGAGACGGTGCTGCTCTCGGAGTTCGGCGCGCCGGAGGGTCACGAGTACGACGCAGTCTGGCGAGTCGAACCACCGTTCGGGCCGTATCCGCCGTCGCTGTCCGAGACGTATCCCTTGAACGCGGCGACGCCAGACGAACTGAAGCCGCCGGCGTACGTCGCGGCGGCCGAGGGGGTCCGGGAACTCGTGACGGCGAATTCGGGGTCGGCGTTCACCCTGGGCCACGATGACTGGCCCGAGGCGGCGCTCTCGGTAGTTCCTGCTTCCGTGGAGACGGAGGACCTGTCGGATTTGGGGGAGTAGCGCGGCCGTTGGTGATTCACCTCGTTCAGGCCGGCGACAGCCGCAACGTCACCACCGTCCCCTCCTCGGCGGGGACGCCAAAGTCGAGTCGACCGTTCGGGTCGTCGACGACGGCCTGGGCGACCCAGAGTCAGAGCCCGGAGCCGTGGGTGAGTTGCGTGAGTTCGCGCTCCCCGGTCACGACCTGCGACGCCGCCTCGGGGATGCCCGGACCGTTGTCCCGAACCCCGAGTGCGACCCACTCCGCCTCGCGGCCGCCCGCAGTACGCCGCGGTCAGGCTCCTCCCCTGCCGGGAGCTCCGGGTCGAGGCCGATTTCCCGACGCAGCGTCCTGAACGCCCGGACCCAGACCGGCTTCGAGGCCATCCTACCCACCAGTACCACCAGGTTTCGCAGCAAACCACCGGCGACCGGCACCGTACTGACCTGAGACACCCACCGCGCCGACGGGCGGGTCCACAACGAACCCGATAAGGCGCTCGCTGCCGGACTCGGGAGCATGACGCAGTATTTCGAGGTTCACCGGCGGGACGGCGCGGCCCGGCTCGGTGAACTCCGGCTCACCGACCCCGTCACGACACCCGCCGCCGTGGACGACCACGTCGCGGACGCGGGCTCGCTCTGGGCCGCCGACCGCGACGTTCCCGAGGTCGACGACGACCGGCTGACCGTCCTCCCACACCGTGCGTTCCCGCCGGGGACCCGCGAGCCCGTCCGCGAGTCCTTCCGGGTCGACAATCCCGATTTCGACGCGCCGACCGCTGCCGTCCAGCACAGCGAAGAGGCTCGTGACGTGGGCGCTGACGCCTACCTGCTCTCCGACGCGCAGGGATTTGTCGGCCACGCGGCCGGCTTCCGCGAGGCGGTTCTCGAGGCGAAAGACGCGCTCCCGGCCGACACCGCGCTCTATCTCTCGGGCGTCGCCACGCCGCGCAACGTCGCCACGCTGGTCTACGCCGG
>CAYXXM010000188.1:0-4361 GCA_964469085.1 uncultured Haloferacaceae archaeon | reverse complement strand
CACGCCGACGCTCGACGACGTGGACGTGCTCGTCTCGGCACGCGACCGGTCGGCGGTGCGCCGGGCCGCCGAGGCGGCTGACGTCACGTATCTGCCGCCGGAAGCGGTTCGGACGCGACTGCTCTATGGGATGGACCGCCATGTCGCGGCCGGCCTGTTCGAGGCGCGGTTCGACCAGCGGCTTGGCGACGTCGACCCGCCGCAGCCCCTCCACGAGCGGGTTCGTCGGACCGTCGCCGCGGCTGGAGGCGCTGTGGCCCACCCGTTCGGGCGCTTCCCCCGTTTCGGCGCCGTTGTTCTGGTCCTGATTATCGTCGGGCTGGCTGTCGCTGGCCCCGCGCTGACCCCGGAGTCGGAGACGACGACGATATCGACGACGACGTTCGAGAGCGGCGCGACCGACGTACCGGCGACGACAGCCACGGCCACCGGCACCGACTCGGTGGGGGGACGCCCGGCTGGACTCGGAGAGCGGTCGATTACCGACCTCTCCGCGCTGGTAACGACCCATGGCGAACAGGTCGTCGGGACATCTCGAACGCTGCAGGTCTCGGCCCGCGGACCGCCGAACGCGACGTACATGCGCGGGCGCATGCAGTGGAACTTTACAGTTCGTATCGAGAGCCCGCGCCAGTACCGGTTCGATGGCCGCTACGTGTTTCCGCCGTCGCGGTTCGCGCCGAGGAACGAATCCGACGTCGACCTCGTACAGGTGAGCATCTACACCAAGGGCGAACAGAAGTACCGCCGCCAGGTTGTCGAGAACGAAACGAGCTACCGGGAGTACGCCGTCGACACGACCGGCGACGCGTCGGGCTACACCATCGACATCCAGACGGCTCTGCGAACGTATCTCCAGGGCGAGCAGTCCACCGTCGAGTGTGCAGGTACGCTCGCCTCCGGGGACTGTTTCGCCTACCGCGTCGTCGTCACTGGCGCGCCGACGACGCTCCCGGAGGCCGAATCCTACCGCGCTATCGCCGTGGTTCAGGACACCGGCGCGGTTTCGTCGCTGGCGGTGAGCTACACCCTCCCGGACACCGACGGTGACGGCGAGCGCGAGCAGGTATCCTTCAGCGTCTCCTACACGTTCTCGGCTGTCGACGTTTCGCCGCCGAGGTGGCTGTCCGAGGCGGAAAACGAGACAGAGTGAGTCCCCCGCCTCAGGCGTGTTCCTCGACGAAGGCGACAAGCGACGTGAGTTCCTCCTGCCCGATTTCGTGACCGGTGGCGAACGCCCCGAACGTCACGTCTGCGCCGAGTTCCCGAAGGCGGTCAGCGGCGGCTTCGCTCCGCTGGACCGGGATAATCTGGTCGGCGGTGCCGCCGGCGACGAAGACGGGCGTGTTCTCGATGGCCTCGGGGGTACGGTCGGCGTGGGCCTCCGCGAGATAGCCGTGATGAGCGGCGACCCACGCGAACCGGTCCGGCGTCTCGAGCAACAGCGAAAGGCTGGTGATGGCGCCCTGGCTGAAGCCGAAGAGACCGAGGCTGTCGGAATCGAGGTCGAAGTCCGCGACGGCGGCGTCGATGGCCTTGGCGACGACGTCGAGACTGTGGCGAAATCCCTCGGGGTCGGGCTGGCTCTGCTCCAGACCGCCCGCCGAGAGGTCGAGGTCGTACCAAGTGTAGCCGCCGCGCAGGCGGTCCGGCGCGCGGAAGCTGATGACGTGCCGGTCGCCCGGCAGGCGCTCGGCCACGGGAAGGAGGTCCTGTTCGTCGGCGCCGCGGCCGTGAAGGACGAAGAGTGCAGCGTCGGCGTCGCCATCGGGCTCCCGGTGTACGTGCTCCAGCGGAATTTCGCTCATACAGTTGATTGGGGCTGCGGCCGTTTGAACGTCTTCGTCCCGGCACGGATAGCTGTCTTGGCGTGGATAGCTGTCTCCGCACGGATAGCTGACTCGGCACGGATAGCTGTCTCGGCGCCTACCCCTCTGGCCCGACGACCTCCACCTTCAGCCCCTCAGGGTCCTCGCAGTAGAGCGCGTAGTAGCCACCGGCGTACGGATGCTGGTCCTCGTACAGCAGCGTCGCCTCCGGGCGTTCCTGGACCCGTTTGGCGAGCCGGTCGACCTGTTCCCGCGAGGCGGCGTGGAACGCGACGTGGTTCAGGCCGGGTGCGTGGCGGTCGAACTCACCCGCTTCCTCGGCCTCGAGGAGGACGACGTAGGTCCCCGCATTCCCCC
Source organism: uncultured Haloferacaceae archaeon (assembly GCA_964469085.1). Taxonomy (GTDB): domain Archaea; phylum Halobacteriota; class Halobacteria; order Halobacteriales; family Haloferacaceae; genus Halolamina. Next base: position 2,175 of record CAYXXM010000188.1, on the reverse strand, counting down.
ACGAACAGCCGCCGGGCCAGTCGTCCTTCGGCTCGTAGCCGAGTTCCCCGAGAAGCCAGTCCCAGAACGACTGCGCGAGCTCGTAGTCCTCGGCGTACAGTTCGAAGTGGTGAATCTCCCCCTCGCGGTCCGGGTCGGCGTGGTCGTGGCTGTCACCCATAGCCGAGAACCGGGTGGCGGTCACAAAGTGTTCCAGGTGGCGGTTCCACGTCAACGTCTGCGCGACGGTGGGGCCGGATTGAGGCCACAACATGGTCCGGGTTGCGTCGTTCCACGTCGACGCGTGCGCAACGGTGGCGCCGGGTTGCGGCCAACGTGGTCCGGGTTTCGGTCCGACAGCCACACTGCAGGACCACCGGGTTGATAAGCGACCCAATACTGCCAACGCGTATGGACGAGGAGCTGCCGGACCAGTACGCCCCGCAGGACGTCGAGGAGACGGTGTCGGCTCACTGGGACGCCCACGACGCCTACGAACGGACCACGGAGGCCCACGCCGACGACCCGCCCTTCTTCTTCGTCGACGGCCCGCCCTACACCTCCGGGCAGATGCATCTCGGGACGGCCTGGAACAAGACGCTGAAGGACGCGGTCATCCGGCGCAAGCGGATGGAGGGCTACAACGTCACCGACCGGCCGGGCTACGACATGCACGGGCTCCCTATCGAGACCAAGGTCGAGCAGGAACTCGGCTTCGAGTCCAAGCAGGACATCGAGGACTACGGCATGGAGGCGTTCATCGATGAGTGCAAGCGCTTCGCCGTCGAGAACCGCGAGAAGATGGACGAGGACTTCAAGTCCATCGGCGTCTGGATGGACTGGGAGAACCCCTACCAGACCGTCTCGCCGGAGTACATGGAGGCGGCGTGGTGGGGGTTCGCTCAGGCCCACGAGAACGGCCTCGTCGAGCAGGGCAAGCGCTCCATCACCCAGTGCCCGCGCTGTGAGACTGCAATCGCGAAAAACGAGGTCGAGTATCACGAGGTCGAGGACCCCTCAATCTACGTGAAATTCCCGCTGCGCGAGGGCGAGCGGAGTGAGCCCTCGAACCGAGCGAGCGGCGAAGCCGCGAGCCGCGACCACGAGGGCAGCCTGGTCATCTGGACCACGACGCCGTGGACCGTCCCCGGCAACACCTTCGTCGCCGTCGACGAGGCCGCGACGTACCAGAAGGTCCGCGCCGAGCACGGCGGCGACGAGGACGTGCTCTACATCGCGGCCGAGTGCGTCGATGAGGTGCTCTCGGCGGGCCGCTACGACGACTACGAGGTGCTCGAGGAGTACGACGGCGCTGATCTGGTCGGCTGGCAGTACGACCATCCGCTGGCCGAGGAGGTGCCCGACCACCCCTCCTTCGTCGGCGCGGGCGAGGTCTATCACGCAGATTACGTCGAACTTGACCGCACGGGGCTGGTCCACTCCGCGCCCGGTCACGGCCAGGAGGACTTCCAGCGCGGCGACGAACTCGGCCTGGACATCTTCTGTCCGGTCGGGGGCGACGGCGTCTACGACGAGCGCGCCGGCAAGTACGCGGGCCAGTTCGTCCGCGACGCGAACGAGGAGATCATCGACGACCTCGGGGACAACGGCCACCTGCTCGCGCACGAGACCTACACCCACGACTACGGGCAGTGCTGGCGGTGCGACACGGACATCGTCTTCCTCGCGACCAATCAGTGGTTCATCAACGTTACCGACGTGAAGGCGGATTTGCTGGACAACATCGAGGACAGTGAGTGGCATCCCCCGGAGGCCCGCGACGACCGCTTCCGGAACTTCGTCGAGGAGTCGCCGGACTGGAACGTCTCCCGGCAGCGCTACTGGGGAATCCCCATCCCCATCTGGACGCCCGAGGACTGGGTGCCCGAGGCGGGTGACCCCGAGGACCTCGTCGTCATCAGCACCCGCGAGGAACTCGCTGAACGAGCTGACCAGGACGTCGACCCCGACGAACTCGACCTCCATCGCCCGACCGTCGACGACCTGACCATCACCGAGGACGGCGTCACGTACACGCGCGTGCCGGACGTGTTCGACGTCTGGCTTGACTCCTCGGTTGCCTCGTGGGGGACGCTGGACTACCCCAGCAGCGAGGATGCGTTCGAGGAGTTCTGGCCCGCCGACGTCATCGTCGAGGCCCACGACCAGACCCGGGGCTGGTTCTGGTCACAGCTC
>CAYXXM010000187.1:0-4417 GCA_964469085.1 uncultured Haloferacaceae archaeon | reverse complement strand
CACTACAAGAAGGGGATGCAGTCGCTGGGACTCTCCGTCGACTGGCGCCGGGAGTTCACCACCAACGACGAGCGCTACTCGAAGTTCGTCACCTGGCAGTACGAGCGGCTGAAAGAGCGCGGGCTGCTGGAGAAGGGGCTCCACCCCGTCAACTACTGCACGAACGAGGACCAGCCAGTCACCGCCCACGACCTGCTGGAGGGCGAGGACGCGGAGTTCCAGGAGTACACGCTCATCCGGTTCCGTGGCGCCACGCCCGATGCCGCGAATCGGACAGGCGCGGCGGACGAAGGCGCCGCGGACCGGGCAGGCGCCGCTGAGGCTGTCTTCCCGATGGCGACGCTCCGCCCCGAGACGGTCCGCGGCGTCACCAACGCCTACGTCGACCCCGAGGAAACCTACGTCCGGGCCACCGTGGACGACGAGACGTGGGTCATCTCCGCGGCGGCCGCCGAGAAGTTCGAGCTGCAGGACCGCGATGTCGCCATCGAGGGGGAGTTCGACGGCGCTGACCTGGTTGGCACGAGCGTCGAGAACCCCGTGACGGGCGACGAGGTGACCATCCTGCCGGCCGGCTTCGTCGACGCCGACAACGCCACCGGCGTCGTGATGTCCGTCCCGGCCCACTCGCCGGACGACTACGTGGCGCTCCAGGAACTGCAGGCCCGCGCCGACCAGCTAACCGAGTACGGCATCGACCCCGAGGCTGTCCGGGACATCGAGCCGGTTCCCATCCTCTCCATCGAGGGGTACGGCGAGATTCCGGCGGCCTCGGCCGTCGCCGAACACGGCATCGAGTCCACCGACGACCCCGCGCTGGCGGACGCGACCGAGAATCTGTACAGCGCTGAGTTCCACTCCGGCGTCCTGAACGACGAGTACGGCGAGTTTGCGGGCCAGGTCGTCGAGAACGTCCGGGACAGCTTTCGCGAGCACCACGCCGGCGACGCCTTCGACACGATGCAGGAGTTCAGCGAGGAGGTCGTCTGTCGCTGCGGCGGCGACGTGGAGGTGGCCTACCAGGACACGTGGTTCCTGCGCTACAACGACGAGGGGTGGATGGAGAAGACCAAGCGCGCCATCGCGAACCTCGACGCCGTCCCCGAGAACACGCGCGGCGAGTACACTCACACCGTCGACTGGCTCAACGAGTGGCCCTGCATCCGCAACTACGGGCTGGGCACGCGCCTCCCGTGGGACGACGAGTTCGTCATCGAACCGCTGTCGGACTCGACGCTGTACATGTCCTACTACACCGTCGCCCCGCACATCCAGGACGTCCCCGTCGAGGACCTCGACCGCGAGTTCTTCGACGCGATGTTCTACGGCGAGGAAGCCCTCGAGGAGCCGGACGCGGTGCGAAATACTGCGGAGGCGTCGAACGGCGACGAGCGCCGGGAGAAGATCGAGACGGCCCTGGAACTGGGCGAGGAGTGGGAGTACTGGTACCCCGTGGACTACCGGTTCTCCGGCAACGACCTCATCAGCAACCACCTGACGTTCTTCCTCTATCACCACGCCGAGCTGTTCCCCGAGCCGAAATGGCCACAGGGTATCGTCGTGATGGGGATGGGGCTGCTGGAGGGGCAGGCGATGTCCTCGTCGAAAGGCCACGTCGTGCTGCCGGGCGAGGCCATCTCGGAGTACGGTGCCGACACGGTTCGGTTCTTCCTGCTGAACGCCTCCGAACCCTGGCAGGACTACGACTGGCGCGAGGCGGCTGTCGAGAGCGTCCACGACCAGCTACGGCGGTTCCACAACCGCGGCAAGGAGCTGATCGACGCCGAGAGCGGGCGGAAGGACGCTATCACCGATGTCGACCGCTGGCTGCTCTCGAAGCTCCAGACCGCCATCGAGGAGACCACCGAGGCGATGGAGCGCTCCGAAACCCGGACGGCGACCCAGACAGCGTTCTACGGCTTCGAGGAACAGCTCAAGTGGTACCGCCGCCGGGCGGACCTGGGCCGGCCGGGCGCGAAGTGGACGCTCCGCCACGTCCTGGAGACGCGACTGCGCCTGCTGGCGCCGTTCATCCCGTTCCTGGCAAACGAGCTCCACGAGGAACTGGCGGGCGTCCCTGCCGAGGAGGCGCCGTGGCCGGCGGTGGACGAGGAGCTGCAGGCCCCCGACCTCGAACTGGCGGAGGACCGCGTCGAGGCGCTGGTCGAGGACATTCACGAGGTGGCTGACGTGACCGACACCGACCCCGAGACGGTCCGGGTGTACGCCGCGGCGGACTGGAAACAGCGCGTGTTCGGGGCCGTCGAGGACGTCGGCGCCGACGTGGGGGCGGTGATGAGCGAGGTGATGAGCGACCCGGACCTGCGCGAGAAGGGCGACGCGGTCAACGACGTGGCCCAGGACGCCGTCGCGTTCGCTCGCGACTACGACGAGGAGGAGCTCTCCCGGCTACTGGCGATGGACGAGGGTGCGGTGTACGACGGTGCCGCAGCCTTCCTCGAACGCGAGTTCGACGCCGACGTCGAGGTGTACGCCGAGGACGACGCAGACATCGTCGACCCCGCGGACCGGGCGAGTACCGCGATCCCGTTCCGGCCGGCGATACATCTGGCGTAATTGGGGTCGGGCTGGCGCTGGGCCTGGGCAGCTATATCGGGAAATCGGTCGCGGTTCGCGAACGCGACGGCCGTTGGCGGCACCCGCGTCAGAAACGCGGAATGCCGGACAATGGCCGCCTATCTGACGACTCGGTCGTCAGGTACTCGGCCACGAAAAACACTCTGGGGGAGTGGTTGCGGCATCAGGGGGGGAGTCAGCCGGTTCGTGTCTACCGAGTACAGCACTCAGGGTGTTGGGGCATCCACTTAGTGGTTTGGTCTGGGACTGACAGGACGCGTCTACCGGCCGCGAGACGACGGGAGAGCCGCTTTCGCCAGGGCGCATCCGGAACCGGTCGGTCGTCGCGAGATGCAAACCCCTGCCGTGTCGGAGACACCCGCCGTCGACTCAGGCCAGGCCGAGCAGGTCGAAACCGGTGCCGTTGCCCCGCTCCTGTGCGTGCTCGTAGACGACGTGGGCGGCGGCGACGTCCTGAATCGCCAGCCCCGTCGAGTCGAACACGGTCACGCCGTCCTCGTCGGTGCGGCCCTCCGTGGTGCCGACGACGATTTCGCCGAGGTCGCCGAAGATATCCTCGTCGCCGAGGACGCCCGCGTTGAACGGGACGTTGATCTCCCCGGAGTGGGTGCACTGGGCGTAGTCGTCGATGACGAGTTTGGCGTCTAGCAGGACTTCGTCGGCGATTTCGTGTTTCCCCTCGGCGTCGGCACCCATCCCGTTGATGTGGGTGTGCTCACCGACGTCGTCGGGGCCGACCACCGGGTCTCGGACCGGCGTCACCGTCGAGAGCACGTCACAGTGGCCGGCCTCGCTGATGGTTCCGTCGTGGACGTCGAAGCGGTCCGCGAACGTCTCGATGAACTGCTCGACGCGTGCCTCGTCGAGGTCCGAGACGACGACCTCCTCGATATCCCGGACCTCCTCGATGGCTTCGAGCTGGGTGTAGGCCTGGACGCCCGCGCCGACGATGCCCAGCGAGCTGGCGTCGGCCCGCGCAAGGTGGTCGGTCGCGACGGCGGCGGCGGCGCCCGTGCGCTGCATCGTGAGTTCCGTGCCGTCCATGATGGAGAGCGGGAACGCGTTCTCCGGCTCGGAGTAGATCATCGTCCCCATCACCGTGGGCAGATCGAACTGCTCCTGGTTGTCGGTGTGGACGTTGACCCACTTGATGCCTGCGGCGTCCCAGTCCTCGGTCTGGAGGTAGGCAGGCATCGACCGGAAGTCGCCGTTGTACGCCGGGAGGTCGACGTAGGATTTGGCGGGCATCTTCGCGTCGCCGCGTTCGTAGGCTGCAAACGCCTGCTCGATGGCCGGGATGAGTTCGGCCATCGCCGCGTTGTGGCTGACGTCCTGACTGTCGAGAAGCAGCGTCTCCATGGCCACGAATTTTGGAGGCCCGGACTTAACTCTGTCAGTCTGGGGACCGCGCCCCGGTCGCCTTTCAGCCGTCGAACCCGCCCGCGTCGAGCGCCGCGTCGACGTCAGCGTCGTCGTGGACCACCGCGGAAACCGCCCGGGTGATGGCATCCGGGCGCTCGTGCTGGAAGATGGAACGGCCCATCGACACCCCGGCGGCGCCGGCGTCCATGGCGCCGCGGACCATCTCGACCGTCTGGCGGTTCGTCCCCTTGCTTCCGCCGGCGATGAGCACCGGCAGGGCCGTGGATTCGACGACGCGCTCGAAGGAGTCGGGGTCGCCGGAGTAGCCAGTCTTCACGAGGTCCGCGCCGAGTTCCTCGCCGAGGCGGACCGCGTGGCCCAGCGCCTCGGGGTCGGTGCTGTCGACGCCCGCGCCGCGGGCGTAGGTCATCGCCAGCACGGGCATGCCGTATTCGCG
>CAYXXM010000186.1:0-4442 GCA_964469085.1 uncultured Haloferacaceae archaeon | reverse complement strand
TCGACAAACTCGGAGCCTCCCTCCCCACCCGCCGGCCGTACGACTCCGCCGTGGCGCCGGGGTACATCGCTATCGGCGACGCGGCAGCGCTGGTCAACCCGACAACCGGTGGCGGTATCGCCGGGGCAGCCTACTCCGGCCAGTACGCCGCCGAGGAGGCCATCGACGCAATCGAGTCCGGCGACACGGGCGAAGACGCGCTCTGGCAGCACAACGAGCGGGTGATGGACCACTTCGGCGCCCGGTACGCCGCGCTCGACGTCTACAACGTGCTCTCGACAGCCATCGACGTCGACGAACTGATGGAGCTGCTCTCGGCGCTCCCCGGCGAGCAGGTGGCGGAGGCGCTCTACTCCGGGAAGACCAGTATGGGGCTGGGTCTGAAGCTCAAGACGGCCGTCGGCGCTCTGGGCTACCTGCCGAAGGTCTGGAAGTTCTACAAGACGAAACAGCTCGCCGAGGAGTTGCTCGACCACTACGAGAACTACCCGGGCCGACCGTCGGCGCTCTCACAGTGGCAGGACGAACGCGACGAGATCATGGAGCGGGTCTACGAGCGAACCGGCGCGAGCCCGAAGTACTAACAACGACCTTTCGCGTGCCGACCTTTTGCTGCGGTCGCTCGCTGCGCTTGCTCCCTGGCAAAAGCTCGACCAAAAGCCTCCTTGCTCCCTACGGTCGCTCGTCGGCCCGCTCGCTTCGCTCGCGGTTGAAACTCCTCAGTACAGTCTCCGGCGACTGCGACCTCTCTCTAGCCACGGCGCCGTAGCGACTGCGACCACTACCCAACCGTTTGTTGCGGGCTCAACAGAGGCTCGACCACCCAGACCGTGGCGGGCGCTGACTGGCAGCCGGCCAACCTGGTCAGTTGCTGTGCCGACTTAGACGCGGTCCTCGCCCAGGGCGAGGATTGCGCCCGTGAGCGTCTCCACGCCGATGCGCAGCGACGCCTCGTCGACGTCGAACTTCGAGGTATGGTGGCCGTCGGGATGGTCGGTGCCAAGCCCGACGTAGCAGGCCTCGCCGCCGTTTTCCTGCACCTGGTTCATCAGGTAGGTCGCGTCCTCGCTCCCCCCGAGGTCGTCCCGGTCCATGATTGAGTCGACGCCGGCCACCTCCTCAGCGGCCTCGGCCACCAGCGTGGCGAGTGCCTCGTCGCTCTCGGCGGAGGGCGCCCGCGAGAGCCGACTGCGGGAGGCCTCGACGCCGAACATCTCGGCGGCGGCGTCGATGACCTCGCCCGTTTCCGCCCACATGTACTCCATCAGTTCCGTCGTCGACCCACGGACTTCCGCCTGCATTCTGGCCTCCTCGGGAATGATGTTCGAGGCCGTCCCGCCCTCGACCACGCCGGCGTTCACGCGCGTCGTGCCGTCGCCGTGCCGCGGAACCGCATACATGCTGGAGATGGCCTCGGCCATCGCCTGAATCGCGTTGTTCCCCTCCTCGGGGTGGGCCCCGGCGTGGGCCGGACTGCCCCGGAACTCGACCTCGAACCCCGACACGGCGAGGAAGCCGTCGACGGCAGCGACGATTTCCCCGGTGGGGTGGTCCAGCCCGACGTGGACCGCGTAGAGAAACTCGACGTCCTCGAGATGTGGGGAGCGGGACATCGGGCCGCCGCCGGAGCCTTTCTCCTCTGCTGGCTGGAAGAACACCTTCAGCGTGCCCGAAAAGTCGCTGTCGAGTACGGCGTCGATGACGCCGACGCCGACCGTCGCGTGGGCGTCGTGCCCGCACGCGTGCATCCAGCCCGTCTCCGAACGGAACCCGTCGGCTGCGGGGACGTGGTCCTCGTCGGTCGATTCCTCGATGGGGAGTCCATCGATGTCCACGCGGAGGCCGACCACCGGGCCGTCGCCCTGGTCGACGACGGCCACGGCGCCGGTGTTGCCGTCGTCGAGTCGGGAAACCAGATCGGTGTCGGCGCCGGCCGCCGTTGCTCGCTCGCGCCACTCCGAGCGGGTCTCCTCGTCAGGAAGCGCCATCCGGTCGTCGTCGCCGTAGACGTCAGGGCCGACGTGGAGTTCGTCCAGGTCGCGCTGCTCCAGCGCCTCGGCGATGCGGGCGGTCGTGTAGAACTCACACCAGGCTGGCTCCGGGTGGCGATGGAGATCTCGGCGCAGGTCCACGAGTCGGTCGGTCTGGAGTTGCATCTATTGCTACTCAGGCACTTGCCGGGTTAAACTCCGTCGTCGCGGCGACGGAATAGGACTACCCGGGGGTGCTGGAAACGGCGCGCAGGAAGCGACGCAATCTCGGAACATCCGTTGGACCGACTGGGGACGTTAGCGGTACGCCTGACTCGTCTGTTGCTCGACCTCGACCTCCAGATGGATTGAGTCAGACAGGTCAGTTGCGGCGATTTCGCGAGCGGTGTGGTCGGAGCCGTGAATCTCCAGCCAGCGCGTGTAAACGGTGTACTGCCACGGGTCGAACTGGGTGCCGGGCTGGCAGCGCTTGTACTGTGGAACTGACTGGTGCGTGGGCTGTTCCTGGTGAGGCCCCTTGCACTCGGCTCCTTTGCGCTCGACCTGCTCTTTCAACCGCTTGACGGTTTCGTCCAGCGCGGTTTTGTCACCGCTCTGGAATGTCAGCGTCGTCACGAAGGTCATGGATGGACCGATGGGTTGGAGCCTCAAAAGCGCACCTACCACCGCAACACGGTGCAGTCCTCGAAGGCCGCTATCGATTCACCGAAGCCGATTTAAGAACCCGTCGCTTACCGATTCGTAATGACGGTCGAAGCGACGTCCGCTGGAGCCATCCTCTTCCGTGACAGCCGGGGCGAACGGGAGTATCTCCTCCTGAAGAGCCGACCGGGTGACTGGGAGTTCCCCAAGGGCGGTGTCGAGGGTGACGAGGAGCTCCAGCAGACCGCGATTCGGGAGGTTGCAGAGGAAGCAGGTATCGAGGATTTCAGACTGATCGACGGCTTCCGCCGGGAGTACGACTACGTGTTCGAGGCCGGGGGTGACACCATCCACAAGACGGTGCACCTGTTCATCGCCCGGTCGTTCGAGAGTAACGCCGAACTCTCCGCGGAGCATCGGGACCTCCAGTGGCGTGATTACGAGCAGGCGCTCAACACCATCACGCAGGACGGGCCCCGGGAGATTCTCGAGGAGGCCCACGACTACCTGAACGACGTCCAGGAAGCGGAAGGTGAGGGCTACGTCGGGACGCCGACGTAGCGACCCACCGTGGCCCCAGAGGCTGTCAATTCGGAGTTCACGTTCGAGCTGTTAGTTTGCCGCTGGGCCGAACTCGGGTGGCCGCCAGCGGCAGCCGAGCGGCCGGCACTCGTCGTGTCCAGACAGCTTGGAACCCAGCGCCGGCGCTGGGACACCATCGTCGTCGAGTGTGACCCGGACGGGCTCGCCGCCCGACAGGAGTTCGGCGACCGAACCCTCGACAGCGAACTCCTGCAGATTGTTCGCCACGCGCCCGCCGAGTGGACGTACTACCGCGACGCGCTCTCGGACCCGGGGTACGACTGGCGCTACGTGCGGGAGGCGATTCACCACGCCGGGGCACGGGGGCTCATCCACAAGCGCAAGCACGGCGGCCGCATCGAACTCCGGCGCAAGCGGCCGTACCCGGACTGGGTCGAGCGCATCATTGCCATCGAGAACAAGCCGGACCTCGATGCCAGCGCCGCCGCCGCGTTGACCGACCAGCTGACCCACGACGTGGAGACGGCGCTGGCCGACGAAGTGTGGCTGGCGACCACCCGAACCGGCAATCGGGTTGAGCCAGCGCTCCTGGAGGAGTTCCCCGTCGAGGTTGGGGTGATGACGTTCGACGTTGCGGACCAGAAGGGCGAGGGTGTGGCCGTCGACGCCGACGACGCGACGGTGGACTGGCTTCCGTCGTCGCTCGACACCGAGGCCGATAGCCCGACCTTCGACGCCGCGGAGAAGTCGCGGCGGCGTCGATGGCTCGCCGAACGAGCCTACGGGAAGGGGTGGCGGTCGTTTACCGAGACAATGCGGCCGGACTGTCGGTACTTCGACCTCCAGCGGACTGGACGCGGGTTCGTTCCGTACTGCACCGCCAAAGACCGCTGCCAGTCGGAGGCGGAGTGTGGCTCGCGCTGTGGCTCGTTTTCCCCCGAACCGCCCCAGTGGCGGACCAATGGCTGGCCCATCGACGGCGGCCCGGGGCAGGGGGTTAAGGAACTGCTGGAACGGCGGCGAGAACGCGCGCGGAAGCGGTGACGAACCGGCCAGCGCACTGTGAAGCGGTGGTCCACAGTTCGTTCGACAGAAACTGCACCGGCCGGGATTTGAACCAGAGTCAGACGTGCTCGCGATGCTGCGCGCGACTGACAGGGTTCAAATCGCTGGCGACGCGCATACACGCCTCTCACAATTTTCGAGGCGGTATGCACCGGCCGGGATTTGAACCCGGGCCATGAGCTTGGAAGGCTCAGGTCCTGC
>CAYXXM010000185.1:0-4453 GCA_964469085.1 uncultured Haloferacaceae archaeon | reverse complement strand
CGCTCGCGCTGCCGCAGTCCACGTCGCCGCCGCGGTACCGGATATCCGTGCCTGTGGGCTCGCAACCCGGGAGCTACTCGGGGCTGATTTCGGACCGGACCCGGTACCGGTCGAGGATGGTCGGGTTGCAGTTCCCGACGGGCCGGGGAACGTCGGGGCTGCATTCGACGACCGACTGTGGAAGTGACCGGACTGGGAACGACATCGTGGTCCCGTAAGTGGCGAACAGGTGACGAAAATCGGGTCACGGAGCAGTGCGTCACACTCCCGCCTTGGCCGCCCCGCGTCAGGGTTCAGCGCATAGGCGGGATGGTCGCGCCATCCGGGATAAATTCTCGCAGCGAACGCCGACAGCTTTAGCCGCACCCGGACAGACCACCCGCCATGGTCACCGAGTACGAGAACGGCGCGGTGCTGCTCGAACGGGACGGCGGTATCGCCCGCATCAGGCTCAACGTGCCCGAGAGCCGGAACGCGCTCTCCGACACCGTCACCACCGGCATCATCGGCGCCCTCGGAGACGTCGAGGGCAGCGATGCGCGATGTGTCGTGGTCGAGGCCGCAGGGCCGGTCTTCTGTGCCGGCGGCGACATCGACGCCATGGTCGAACGCCACGAACGCGACGCGCCAGCGCCTGCGGCAGTCGAACGAATCGTCCAGCAGATCGGTCGGTCGATTGCGCGTGTGGTCGAGTGCCCACTCCCGACCGTCGCGAAGGTTACCGGCGCGGCATTCGGCGCTGGCGCCAACCTCGCCATCGCGTGTGACATCCAGTTGCTGAGCGAGGACGCCGAACTTGGCTTCGGGTTCAGACAGGTTGGCCTGGCGGTGGACTCCGGGACCTCCTACCTGCTCCCACGACTCGTCGGCGACAACGTCGCGAAGGAACTCGTGTTCACCGGGGAGCTGCTCTCGGCCGAGCGAGCGGAAGCACTGGGGCTTGCGAACCACGTCTACCCGGCGGACTCGTTCGAGGACGAGGCGGAGTCTGTCATCGAGCAGGTCGCGACGGGGCCGACCGTTGCTCTCCGCACCTCCAAGCGGCTACTGCGACACGGGCGGACCGCGTCACTCACCGAGGCGATTCAGCACGAAGCCGTCTCGCAGGGGACGGTGTTCGACTCCGCGGATCACGCCGAGGGCATCGCGGCGTTCCGGGAGAGCCGCGAGCCCCAGTTCGAGGGCGAGTAGTCCGCGGGACGGTACGGGTAGGCAGTCGCCGGTTCGGCTCAGTCGTCAGCCGGTGCCGGCGTCGTGTGGGTGCTCGGCGACGACGACACCCAGTGCGGGCACCAGTGCATGGTCCACCGTGGGGTCCGCTTCGGTGGCCCTGTTCGCATCCGTCGCCTCAGTCGCAGCACTCATTTTCGTACTTCCTGGGTGATGTGCCCACGAGGACCAGTTCGGGGGCTCTCCAGGGTTCGAAGGAATCGGTGACACACCGTTATCCGGGATAGCGGTCGCTCTCGCCACAACTGTGATGCATTTTTACCTTTGGAGATATTCTTGGGGCACATGACTCGCGGCTTCAGGAGTCGGAGCCTCCACGAGGGGAACGAGCCAGCCGAGGGGAACGGCTCATTCGCTCCCCCTATCCATCAGACCACGTCGTACAGCTTTGCGGACGCCGACGACGCCGCGAGGCTCTACGCCATGGAGACCGACGGCGACATCTATAGCCGTATCTCCAACCCGACCACCCGCACGCTGGAGCGCCGCCTCGCCTCGCTTTCCGGCGGCGTCGGCGCTGTCGCTACCAACGCGGGCATGGCGGCTATCGATTCGATTACGACGGTGCTCGCAAGCGCGGGCGACAACATCGTCACCGCCGGCGACCTCTACGGCGGGACGACGGCCTATTTCGCCCACACCGCAACCAGGCGCGGCATCGACGTCCGTACGGTCGGCACGCTGGAGTACGACGCGTATGAAGCCGAAATCGACGAGGACACCGCCTACGTCCACGTCGAGACCATCGCCAATCCCTCGCTGGTGACGCCGGATTTCGAGCGCCTTGCCGATATCGCCCACGAGCACGCCGTGCCGCTGGTCGTCGACAACACGTTCGCCACCCCCGCGCTGTGTCGCCCGCTGGAGCACGGCGCGGACGTCATCTGGGAGTCCACCACCAAGTGGATTCACGGCTCGGGCACCACCATCGGCGGCGTCGTCGTCGATGGCGGGACGTTCCCGTGGGACCACCCCGACGCCGACTACCACGAACTCTCCGGAGAGAACCCCGCATTCGGGTTCGACTTCTCCGAACGTTTCGGCGACGAGGCGTTCACCCGCGTGCTGCGCCAGCGCGGCGTGCGCCCGCTCGGGAGCCACCAGACCCCCTTCGACGCGTGGGCCACGCTGCAGGGGCTGGAGACGCTCGACCTCCGGATGGACAGGCACTGCGAGAACGCCCGTATCGTCGCGAAACACCTCGATGACCACGACGCCGTGGACTGGGTGACCTACCCTGGGCTGGTGGACCACCCGACCCACGACAATGCCCAGGCGTACCTCTCGGGCTTCGGCGGCATGATCGCCTTCGGGCTGACGGACGGGTTCACGGCGGGCACGCGGCTCTGTGAGGAGGTCGAACTCGCCAGCTTCGTTGCCAACGTCGGCGACGCGCGGACCCTGGTCATCCACCCCGCGAGTACGACCCACGCACAGCTATCCGACGAGGAACTGTCGGCTGCCGGCGTCACCCCGGACCTGATTCGGCTCTCCGTGGGGCTGGAAGAGCCGGGGGACGTCACGGCCGACCTCGACACCGCGATCGAGCGAGCCACACGATGACCGTAAACCCAGCCGAGGACTCAGGCCAGGAACCCGAGACCGTGCCCGCTCACGAGGCCGGCGTGCGCGCTGTCGGCTGCTTCGAGTTCGCTAAGGGCGGCACGGTCCCGGACCTCGACCTCGCCTACGAGAGCTACGGGACCTACGAGCCCGAGGGCGGCCCGAACGGTGACGGAAACGCTGTTCTCGTGTGTCACGCGCTCACCGGAAGCCAGCACGTCGCGAGCGTTCCGGACGGCGCGGTGGACGACGGTGATGCCTCGGTTAGCGGAGGGGCTGCCGGACAGGCTACCGCGTGGTGGGACGGCATCGTCGGCCCCCGAAACGCCATCGACACCACCGAGTTCTTCGTCATCTGCATCAACGTTCCGGGCTCCTGCTACGGCTCGACCGGACCGTCCAGCGCGCACCCGGACGGCGGTCGCTGGGGGAGTTCCTTCCCGCCAGTCACCGTCGCGGACTGGACGCGCGCCCAGCGGCGGTTACTTGCTGCCCTCGGGGTCGACCACCTGCACGCCGTCGTCGGTGGCAGCGTCGGCGGAATGAACGTCCTCGACTGGGCCCGGCAGTTTCCGGATGCCGTCGACCGGGTCGTGCCCGTCGCGACGGCACCCCGACTCGACGCACAGCTTCTCGGAATCAACGGCGTCGCCCGTCGGGCCATCCGCTCGGACCCGAACTGGCAGGGCGGCGACTACTACGACGGTGACGAGTCAGTCCACCACCCCGACCGCGGCCTGATGCTCGCCCGGCAACTCGGCCACATCACCTACCTCTCGAAGGCATCCATGGAGCGGAAGTTCGGCCGTGAGGAGAGCGACCACGAGGATGCACAGCCGTTTCCCGCCCCCGCCGCCGACGAGTACCCCTCACGCGCGGTCGACACCTATCTCGATTATCAGGCGGCGACGTTCGCCGAGCGGTTCGACGCCAACAGCTATCTTTGGCTGAGCCGCGCGATGGACGAGTTCGACCTCGCGGCCGGCCACGACTCCGACGCGGATGCGCTTGCGGGGTTCGACGGCGAGGCGTTGGTGCTTTCGTTCTCCGACGACTGGCACTTCACCGTCGAGCGAGCGTCGACGCTCGCGACGGCCTTCCGCGAAGCCGGTGCGTCGGTAGCCCACCACGTCGTCGACTCCGACTACGGGCACGACGCATTCCTCGTCGAACCGGGGGACGTCGGCCCGCCGCTCCGGGAGTTCCTCGTCGATGGTGTGGATGGCGAGGCCGTCCGAGACGCGGCCTGCGGCGAGGGGGTGTCGGCGTAGTGCGACACTGCGGACGACAACTGCGACCCGGACGCCGGCAAGCGGGTCGCCGAACGGATTCGCGACGGCGAGGTCGGCGCGCCGTATCCCCGTCCGCCGGCGCCCTCTTTGAACCCGCTGTAGTTGGTTGCGGGAGTTGATTCAGGTCGTTGGGCAGTGGACTGGCGAGCGTCAGCCTTTTGACTGACCAGCCAGTTTGACTAACCAGTCAGTCAGTATGGTCTCCGAACAGACGACCGCCGAGATTACCGACGCCACCTACCGCGCGCTCTGCGAGCACGGCTACGCCGACGTGACGATGGAGGACATCGCCGCCGAAACCGAGCGGACCAAATCCGCCCTCCACTACCACTACGACAGCAAGCACGACCTGCTCTGCTCGTTCCTCG
>CAYXXM010000184.1:0-4479 GCA_964469085.1 uncultured Haloferacaceae archaeon | reverse complement strand
GTATGGGACCGCTGAGACTCGAACTCAGGTCCTACCGACCCCATCGGCAGAGGATACCACTACCCTACGGTCCCGCACCTGAAACCAGAGCGTTCCGGCCATTAAGCGCTTCGTTTCCACAACCCCCGGTCTGCGGTCACCGAATCAATCAGGTGTGAAAACCCCAAAACCCCACCCACCCCTCAGTCCTCGTCCGGGTCCCGCGGCGCCAGCAGCGACCCGTCGTCGCGGGCCGCCATCCGCAGCACGGAATCGCCCTCGTACACCGCCAATCCCTCGGTGCGGCCGATGACGTAGCCGTCGTCCTCCGCCTCGACGGTGTCCAGTTGCTCGCCGGTCGGGGTGACGATGTCCGCGACCACCTCGCCCGCTTCGACGACGTCGCGGGCCTCGACGCGGTGGCGGACCAGCCCCGCCGTCTCGGTTCTGGGACCGTTCAAGCGCCGCGTGGGGAACGCGACCGGGGCGTCGAACGCCCCCGGCTCGTCGACATCCTCGGGCCAGTCATCGAGCATCCCCATCTCGTCCATCACGCCGTACTGTGCGGCGACGCCGGCAGCGCGGATATCCTCGGAGACGACGCTGTGGGTGCCGAACTCCGTCGTGAACGCCGGAATCCCGGCGGCGTTGCAGACCGCTCCGGCGGTCGAGCGCTGGAGGGACTGTTCGACGTACTCCTCGGCGGGATACTCCGTCAGCAGCGGCAATCCGGTGGCTTCGACCAGTGCTTCCAGCTCCGCAGCCAGGTCTTCGGCCTCCTCCTCGGTCCGGCGCTCGCCGTAGAGCACGCGGTCCCGGATGACGAACGGGAACGAGTTCACTCCCGCCGTGTGGTTGTCGATCAGCGCGTCCGCGCTGTCGACGATTTTCTCGTAGAGCCGCTCGTCGATGCGCTCCTGGACCTCCGGCGGTCTGGCTGAGTCGCTCTCGGGGTCCGGGAACTTCCGGTTCGGGTCGTCGTCGCCGTAGTAGGAGGTCCGAGCGTTGCGCCGCAGGCCCGCAGGATTCACCACCGGGACGCAGACCACGGTGCCGGCGAGCTCCGCGGGGAGCGAGTCCCGCATCGTGTCCTGGGCGACGGCGACGCCGGTCGCCTCGTCGCCGTGGACGCCGCCGGTAATCCAGAGCGTCGGGCCCGCCTCGGCGCCGTTGGCGACGATGACGGGGAGCTGTTCGACCGTGCCGGTCGGGAGGTCCGTGACCTCGAAAGCGCCGCGGGCCAGTTCGCCGGGCGCCGCGCTGGCGGTGCCGAGTTCCATGCAGGTGGCTGCGGCGGCGACGACAAGAAGCTACGGACCCCGGCGGTCGCCGTGGCCGTCTACACCAATACGCGCTCCAGGGACACCACTTCCCCGTCGTCGGCATCTGGGTCACCAACCAACGTGCCGAGACAGACCGCGCTCCCGTCGGGCGTGTAGCAGGCCAGGAGGTCGTCTTCGCCCGGCGACAGGGCATCGGCGGCGTCGAAATCGACGACCCCCGGTGCGTAGACCGGCGCACCCTCGGCGACTTGCTCGGCGGCGCTCCGGGCGATGGTGAGGCTCGGGAGATGCGCCATCGACCGCTCGGCTGGCGAGACGACCTCTCGCAGGAACGTCTCGTCCGTCTCCCCTTCGTACTCAGCTCCCGACTCCACTTCGTAGTCGGCGCCCGGCTCCCCGACGCCGGCCCACGCCAGCCCGTCGGCGAGGTCCTGCAACGTCACAAGGTCGGTGTCGTCGAACGGCTCGGTGGCGACCCGACGGAGGTCGCCCATATGGGCGCCGGTGCCGAGCGCCAGCCCGAGGTCGTGACAGAGCTTCCGAACGTAGGTGCCGCTCTCGCAGCGGATGTGGAGGAGTGCCTGCCGGTCGTCGCGTTCGAGCAGGTCGAGGGCGTAGATTTCGCGGGAGCGCAGGCGGCGCCTGACGGCGCTCTTTCTGGGCGGTTTCTGGTACACCTCGGCCTCGAACTCCGCGAGCGTCGCCTCGATGTCCGACGGCGGCAGGCCGTGGAGTTCCAGCACCGCGAGGTACTCCTTGGCGCCTTCGAGAAACACCGGGGCGAGGCGGGTCGCGTCGCCCAGCAAACAGGGGAGACAGCCCGTCACCTTCGGGTCGAGCGTGCCCGCGTGGGCCGCCCGCTCGACGCCCGCGAGGTCCCGGACCCAGCCGGCGACCTGGTGGGCCGACGGGCCGGCCGGCTTGTCCAGGTTCACGACGCCGAAGGAGAGCAGCGCCTCGACGGAGCGCTCGGCCGGCGGCGCGCGGAGCGGCGAGCTGTCGGTCACGTTAGAACTCGTAGGTGACGCCCTCGACGGGGTATTTGCCTTCGTTCTCGGCCTCCTCGTAGCGCTCGACGGCCGTCGCCAGCAGGTCCGGGACGGCCATCTCCCCCCAGCGGGCGGTGTTGATGGCGACGTCGTAGATGCCCAGGTCGTCGATGTCGATGTCGTAGAGCTCCTGGTAGCGCCTGGCCTCGCTCTGCTCGCGGCGCTCGGTCACGGCGCGGGCCTCCTCGAACGACTTGTCCTCGCGGGCGGCGATGCGCTCGGCGCGGACGTCCAGGGGCGCGTCGAGCCAGAACCGCAGGTCGGCGTGCTCGGCGGCGAGCCAGCCGGCGAGCCGGGATTCGAGCAGCACGTCCTGCCGCGTGGCGGCGACGGTACGGAGACGGCGGTCGAGGTCCCGGTCGATCTGGGCTTCCTCCTCCGCGAGTTCGTTGAACGCGACGGGCGTGTAGCCCCGCTCCTCGGCAAGGTCGCGGAAGATGTCGCCGCCGCTGATGTACTCCAGGTCGAACCGGTCGGCCAGGAGGTCGGCCGTGGTGCTCTTCCCGCTGCCCGGCGGGCCGGAGACGGTGAGTAACATATCGCTACTCCGGCGAGGAGGGGGAAAATCGTTACCGTTCCCGGTCAGCGCCGGCAAACCGGTGTAGGCGGGTTTTTCACCACGGGGACGCAACCCTCCGGCAATGAGTCACGACCGGACGCAGTCCGGCTTCAAGCACCGAACGCGGGTGGACGACGCGCTCGCCGCGCTCCGGGACGTGGTCGACCCCCACGGCCGCGTCGAGCGCGTGCCGCTCGCGGAAGCCGACGGGCGAACCCTCACGACGACACTCACCGCGCCCGCCGCCGTCCCGCCCGCGCCGGAGGCGGCGATGGACGGGTTCGCGGTCCGGGGTGCCGACACGTTCGGTGCCGCCGACCGCTCGCCCGAGGTGCTCCAGGTCGTCGACGCGGCGCCCACCGACGGCACCGTCGGCCCGAACCAGGCCCTGCGCGTCCACACCGGCAGCGCACTCCCGGAGGGTGCTGACGCCGTCATCATGGTCGAGCAGACCGAACCCATCGGCGAGGAGGTCGAACTGTTTGACGCCGTCGCGGCGGGGGAGAACGTCGCGCCAGCCGGCGAGGACGTGGAAGCGGGCCAGGAGCTGTACGAAACCGGTGCCGTGCTGCGACCCTCGGACCTCGGCCTGCTGAAGTCCGTCGGCTTCACCGAGGTGCCGGTGTTCGAGAAACCGGTGGTTACCGTCATCCCGACCGGCGAGGAACTGGTCCAGGACGACCCGGACCCCGGTGAGACAATCGAAACCAACGGCCTCACCGCCTCGCGGTTCGTCGAGCGCTGGGGTGGCGAACCGAACGAACTCGCGCCCGTCGATGACGACCCGGACGCCCTCCGTGAGGCGATTCGGTCGGGGCTTGACGGCGACATCGTCGTCACCTCCGGGGGGTCCTCCGTGGGCCAGCGGGACCTGTTGCCCGATGTGCTGTCTGAACTGGGCGAGATCGTTGTCCACGGCGTCGCGCTCAAGCCGGGCCACCCATTCGGCTTCGCGGTCGTCGAGGACACGCCCGTGTTGATGCTGCCGGGCTACCCCGTCGCGAGCATCATCAACGCCGTCCAGTTCCTCCGACCGGCGCTCAAGCGCCGGATGAACGCCCCGCTCCCCGACCACCCGACGACGGCGGCGCGCCTCCAGCGGAAGATCGCCAGTGAACCCGGCATCCGGACGTTCGCCCGGGTGCGAGTGAGCGAGGCGGATGGCCAGCCAGTCGCCACCCCCACCAGAGTCTCGGGCTCCGGCGTCCTGTCGAGCGTTGCGCTCGCAGATGGCTGGGTCGTCGTCGACGAGGCCTCGGAGGGTATCGACGCGGGAGAGACGGTCGCCGTGCAGGACTGGGAGGCCCACCAATGAGCGAACGCAAGCAGTTCCGCGACCTCGCGACGCCTGCCGAGGCCCACGAGGCCATCGCTTCGCTCGACCTCGACCCCGACCCCGAGTTCGTTCCGCTGGCTGAGGCCCGGGGACGCATTCTCGCCGAGCGGGTCGACGCCGAGCTCGACGTGCCGGGCTTCGACCGGGCGTCGATGGACGGGTACGCGGTCCGGGCCGCCGACACCTTCGGCGCCGACGAGGCCGACCCGGCCACGCTGGACCTGGTGGGGACCGTCCACGCAGGCGCGGAACCGGAGGTGTTCGTCGACGATG
>CAYXXM010000183.1:0-4486 GCA_964469085.1 uncultured Haloferacaceae archaeon | reverse complement strand
CGTGCAGAACCAACCAGCCGGTAGACGGGTGGGACTGAGCGAACGCTACGCGTTCGCGAGGGTCGGAAGACGAACACAGTGAGTCTTCCGGGACTGAAAGGGGCGGCTGGGTCGACGAGCGAGCCGACGCAAGCACCGCAGCGAAGCGAGGAGCGCAGCGAGTCCCAGTCGCCGAGAGCGGCAGGGGCTTTCCTGCGGTGCTGTCCAAATCATCCGCAGCAGCAGAGACGAATTAGTGGCCAGCATCCTGAAGGACACGAACGAATCAAACCAACAAACCCACCCACAATCCCCGTTAACCAGACAACCTGTATCAGTTCACGACCACCGAAGCAGGACCGACAGAATCACGTCCGACCTCCCTGAACCCACGGGCAAGAATGTTCGACAAGGTACTCGTCGCGAACCGAGGCGAAATCGCGGTCCGAGTTATGCGTGCCTGCAACGACCTCGGCGTCGACACCGTCGCCGTCTACTCCGAGGCGGACAAACACGGCGGTCACGTCCGCTACGCCGACGAGGCGTACAACATCGGCCCCGCCCGCGCCGCCGACTCCTACCTCGACCACGAGGCCGTCGTCGAGGCCGCCGAGAAGGCCGACGCCGACGCCATCCACCCGGGCTACGGCTTCCTCGCGGAGAACGCCGACTTCGCCGAGACGGTCGAGAGCCACGACGACATCACCTGGGTCGGCCCGACCGCCGCGTCGATGGAGCAGCTGGGCGAGAAAACCAAAGCCCGCAGCGTGATGCAGGAAGCCGACGTCCCCATCGTCCCCGGGACCACCGACCCCGCCGAGAGCGCCGAGGAGGTCAAGGCCTTCGGCGACGAACACGGCTACCCCGTCGCCATCAAGGCCGAGGGGGGCGGCGGCGGCCGCGGGATGAAGGTTGTCCAGAGCGAGACCGAGGCCGAGGAGCAGTTCGAGTCCGCGAAACGGGAGGGCGAGGCGTACTTCGACAACGATTCAGTCTATCTGGAGCGCTACCTCGAGAACCCCCGCCACATCGAGGTGCAGATTCTCGCCGACCATCACGGGAACGTCCGGCATCTCGGCGAGCGTGACTGCTCGCTCCAGCGCCGCCACCAGAAGGTTATTGAGGAAGGTCCCTCGCCGGCCATCTCCGACGACCTGCGCGAGCGAATCGGCGACGCCGCCCGCCGGGGCGTCGAGGCGACCGACTACGTCAACGCCGGGACCGTCGAGTTCCTCGTGGAGCATGAGCCAGACGGCGAGGCGAACTTCTACTTCCTCGAAGTGAACACCCGGATTCAGGTCGAACACACCGTCACCGAGGAGCTCACCGGCATCGACATCGTGAAGTGGCAGCTCCGAATCGCTGCCGGCGAGGAACTCGGCTTCGCGCAGGGTGGCGTGGAGCTGTCAGGCCACGCGATGGAGTTCCGCATCAACGCCGAGAACGCCGCCGAGGAGTTCCAGCCCGCCAACGAGGGGAGCCTGGAGACGTACGACCCGCCGGGCGGCCTCGGCGTCCGCATGGACGACGCGCTCCGGCAGGGCGACGACCTGGTGACCGATTACGACTCGATGATCGCGAAGCTCATCGTCCACGGGTCGGACCGCGAGGAGTGCATCGCCCGCTCGAAGCGAGCCCTCGCGGAGTACGACATCGAGGGCGTGGTCACCGTCATCCCGTTCCACCGGCTGATGCTGGACGACGACGCGTTCGTCGCCGGCGAGCACACGACCAAATACCTCGACGAGGAACTGGACCACGACCGCATCGCTGAGGCCCAGGAGCGGTGGGGGACCGGCGACGAGGCGACTGCGGAACCGGAGGAGGTCACTGAACGGGAGTTCACCGTCGAGGTCAACGGCAAACGCTTCGAGGTGAATCTCGAGGAACGCGGCGCCCCCGCGATTCCGACACCGGATACCGGCAGTGGGGACGGCCGACCGCCGCAGGCGGGACCGAGCGGAAGCGGGAGTGAAACCGACGATTCCGACGGCGTGGACATCCCCGAGGGCGGCGAGTCAATCGCCGTCGACATGCAGGGGACCATCCTCTCGGTCGACGTCGACGAAGGCGACGAGGTCGCGCCGGGCGACGTGGTCTGCGTGCTGGAGGCGATGAAGATGGAGAACGACATCGAGGCCGAACGCGGCGGCACGGTGTCGCAGGTGCTCGTCGCGGAGGGTGAGAGCGTCGACATGGGCGACGTCATCGTGGTGCTGGAGTAGAAAAGCCGCCGCGCGGTCTACTCTTCCGGCGCCAACACGACCGCTGTCAGATCCCGGTCCAGTTGACACACCCCCTCTGGTGGTTCGCCGACCACTTCCTGAATCTGGTACTCCTCGTCGGAATCAGCGCCGGGCGGGTCCGAGAGTGGGTGGGTGGGGCAGTCCGAGTGCACACAGGGACCAGCAGGGGTGGATTTGCTCCCGGCGTAGGCGGATTTCGACGGGACCGCGGCGGGTATCGACGCCGGTTCGACCTCGACGGCGCGGACGCCGGTGTCGTGGACCGCACAGTCGAGCACCTGCGTGTTCTCCCGGACATCGGTCACCTCGTAGCGGGTCCCCTCTGCGAGGTTGAGACACTGGCTTCGGTACGGACAGCCCTCGCACGCCGCCGATGGTCCCTGGTAGACGAACTCCGTCCCCGGATTCGCGAGGCGCGTCCCGACGAGCGAGACCTGGGTCATACTGCACGCTATCGCGTCGTCGCGGTTAAGCCTCTCGCCCGGTGAGCGCGTCCAGTTCCGCGACGTACGCCTCCCGGGACACCTGATACGCGTCCCGGTAGTCAATCGCCCCATCGGCGAACTCACGAGCCAGGGCGACGGCAGCGTCGATGGCCCCCGCCCGGCCGTTGCGCTGGGCCGTGGCCAGCTCGATTTCCGGCTCGGCAAAGAGAATGGCGTGCCACTCGTCGGCCCCCCGTTGGCCGGCACCGGGCCTGGCCTCCCGAGAGCCGTTGGTGACGTAGATTGTCGGCAGACACGCTGCCGGGAACTGGTCGGCATCGAACACGTCCGGGCGGTAGGCGAGAACGACCCGGCCCTCCGGCTCCGCCGTCCAGACGGTCCAGGACGCCGGCAGGTCCTCGAGGTCCATGGGTTGGTGTGGGGGCGAGAGCGGAAATGCCTCTCGCTCCGTGGGACTGGCCTTCCCCAGGAGGAATGGGCTACTGCCCGAACGCCTCGAGGTCCAGTCGGTCCGCTCGCTCCAGGACGGCCGCATACTGTTCGCGGCACTTCGTGACCACGTCGGGGTGTTCGTTGCTCAATACGCCGACGACGGCGCCGCCCTCGTGGACCGTGATGCCAGCGTGTTCCAGGTCCGGCCCGTCGAGCAGCCAGAGTGCGTACGGGAGCGCCTCGTCGGTGGTGTACACGTCGACGTCCTCCGCGGCGAAGAACGCTGCCACCTCTTCGCGCGCGGCCGCGACGGACTCCAGGGACTCGAGCGTCTCAGTCTTGACGATGATTTCGACCGACAACCCCTCCTCGACGACTGCGTCCTGGAGCATCGAGACGTAGTTGGTTTTCACCACCGGCGCGAACCCCTGGAGCCGTTCGGCGTCGGGGAGCCGCGAGACTACCTCTGTCAGCGCCGCCTCGGGGAGGGAGGGATCGGCGTAGGTCACGGTCCCCCCCTTCAGGAGGTCGGTCCCGATCGGCGCGTCGTCGGAAAGCGCATCGAGCAGCGGTTCCGCCTCCCCGAGCGTGTCAGTTACCTCCGTATACTCGCAGTAGGTTTCGAGGCCAAGTTGGCCCGCCTGGGTCGCCTCGTACTGGCCTCCCGTTCGCCGGACGAGCCCCGTTTCGATGAGTTCCGCGACCGCCCGGTCGACCGTCGACCGGGATACCCCGACGGCCGTCCCCAGCCCACGCTTGTCGAGTCGCTCGTCGGAGAGGGCAGCCAGCACGTCGTTCCGCTTGCCTAACACATCCCGGACCCGCTCCCCATCGACCCCATCAGTGACCATGTGCCATGGTGGGATGGCCGGCGGTAAATCGGTTTCCGCTTCAGCCCGTCAGAGAAGCGTCGTGAGAACCGGTTCACCGAGGGCGCGCCGCCAGACGGCCAGTGCGAGCGAGCCGTTGGCCAGCGTCGCGGCCCACGCGATGCTGAACCGGTCTGTCAGTTCGGACGACGCGGTCTCGGGGTCGAGCAACCGGACGTCTGAGAACAGCGAGAGGTAAAACACCGTCAGGCCGCCGAGCACAACGGCCGCCAGACCGTAGCCGAGCGCGAGCGCGAACCCGGCGCTCGCGGCCGTCGCGACGGTGCCGATGGCGACTGTCGTGGCGATTCCGGTCTCCGTCGCGAACGTCTCGACGCCTGCCTGTCGGTCGTAGTGGACGTCGGCCGCCTGATGGAGCAGATGGTAGCCGAAGCTGTAGCAGGCGAGGACACCGACGGCGACAACCGCCGAGGCCGCAACCCGCCCGGCGACGAGTGTCGCGACCGGCAGCACCAGTAATCCGGCGTCGACGCCGGTCGTCACGAGGTGATTG
>CAYXXM010000182.1:0-4513 GCA_964469085.1 uncultured Haloferacaceae archaeon | reverse complement strand
GCGCCTCGTACTCGCCGTTGTACCGCCCGAGGTGACAGGGGTCGTGGTAGGTGACGGTGTAGTCGAGTTCCGTGCCGGAGAGCGAGAGCCGGCCGTCGGCGACGAGGTCCGAGACGACCTGCGTCCAGTGGTAGACGCCAATCTCGCCGTCGGCGTTCCACTCCTCGTCGTAATCGAACGGCATCACCGGGTCGTCGGCGAACTCGGCGAAGTCGACCTCCGGATACTCGTTCTTGATGGTGTTGAACGAGTGCGGGTCCGTACAGACGACGTGGTCGAACTCGCAGGCCTCGAAGGACTCGACGTGGTGGCCCGCCAGTTCGAGGTAGAGGAACTCCTCGCCGACACGCCGGATGTCGTTGCCGTCGTGTTTCTCGTCGTCGAAGAGGATGCCGAAACTCACGTCCGCAGCTTCGAACACCTGGGCGAGCGCCCGGGCGACCTTCTTGTTCCGGTCGTCGAAGCTCGGATAGTCGCCGACGTACCAGAGATACTCCACCTCCTGTTCCCGGGCGTCGGTGACCTCGAACTCCAGGTCGTCAGCCCAGTCGCCGCGGGTGCGGTTGGGGGTGCCGAACGTGTTGCCCTTCTGCATCACGTCCTGAAACACGTCCTGGAGCTCCGGCGCGACCTGCCCGCCGTCCACGAGGTCGCGGTTCATTCTGGTGAAGCTCTTCAGGTGCTCGATATCCACGGGACAGGCGTCCATGCAGGCCATACAGGATAGACAGGACTCCATCGTCTCCGCGGCGATGACGCTCTCGCCGCCGTCGGCGATTATTTCCACCTCTTCGCCGCCGGCGTCGAGGGACTCGCGGTACTCCTTCAGGTCGAGAATCACCTCCCGCGGGTCGAGGTTCCGCCCGGAGGCCTTCGCCGGACAGACCGACGAACAGCGACCGCAGTTCGTGCAGGCGTCCTGGTCCAGCGTCTCCCGCCAGGTGAACGAGTCGATGGAGTCGGCGCCGGTCTCGGCGTCCAGGTCCGCCGGGACCGAGGGGAGTCGCGCGCCCGCCTTCTCGTCGCGGGTGACGACGTTCGCAAAACTCGAGATCATGTGGAACGGTTTGGCGCGGGGGATGAACGCCACGAAGCCCAGCGCGATGAGCGCGTGGGACCACCAGCCCCACCAGTAGAGCGCCTCAGCGCCCGCGGCGCTGATGCCGAGCCCCTCGACGACCATCCCGACGAAGTAGCCGACGAAGCTCACGGATTCGAAATCGGGGAACCCCGTCGCGCGGATGCGCAGCCCTTCGAGGACATAGCCGCCGACCCCGAGGGCAAACAGCGTCCAGACGAAGATGTCGTCCTCGAAATCAGTGTGTTTCCCCCAGAGCCGGCCCTCCCGTTCGGCGTAGCGCCGGTAGATGGCCATGCCGACGCCGACGACGAACAGCAGGCCCATGGCGTCCATCACCAGCGAGTACGCGAGGTAGAACTCGCCCTGGAAGAACGTGCCGCCGGTCACCGTGCGCCAGACGTCCATCTCGAAGGCGAGGATGCTGGTTCCGATGAACAGCGTCAGGAACCCCCAGAGGATGAACGCGTGCATCACGCCGGCGTAGCGGTCGCGGTCGAACTGGTTCTCGTTCGAGAGCACCGTCGTCGTTGCGTCGACGACGCGTCGCGTGAGGTCGTCGAGACGGGGAATCGGCTCCTCGTTGGCCCGCGTGTAGCGCTGGAACCGCTCGTAGAGCCCCGCAGCGAACACCAGTATCGTCGCGGCCGCGAGGAAGTAGAAGGCGGCCTTCCCCACCGGCGAGATGGTAAAGAACGTCTCCCGGGTCTGTGCAAGCATACCGTACACACCGGATAGGGGCTACCTAAACCTTGCCGACTGTGGCCGCTCGGTGGATAGGCGGGCAGGTGCGCGAGCACAGCTCACCTCTCGTCGAACCGAACCCTACGCTTATTCGTGGCCAGCCCCAAATTGGAGGGCTATGGACGACCGAACCGAGGAGCTCAAAGAGCTGTTCGTGGAGACCACCGGCGAGGAGTCGGTGACGGCGGACCAGGAGGAGGGTACGGGTGAACTCTCCGGCGAGGCCGCCGCCGCGGACGCGCCGGCGCGGGTACGAACCCTCGTCGAGCGGATGCGGGAGCGGTACGCGTTCGAGTCGGGGCTGGACGACGACGCGCTGGTCGAGCTCGTGCTGGGATTCTACGCCGACGAGACCGACGCGGAACTGGCCGACATCCTCGACGTCGACGAGGTGACGGTGTTCACCGCGCGCATGGACCTCCACCTGCTTCGAGAGGCGGACCGTGACGGGCCGGTTCCGTTCGCGGAGCTCCGGGAACTGGTCGTGGCGGACGTCCCCGTGGACGAGCGGGCCGCTCGTCTGGACGCCGACCCGGAGACGGTCGAGCAGTACTCGCAGGTGGTGCAGGCAGAACTGCGCTCCACGCGGGCAAACCACCGGTTCGTCGACGAGTTCGCGGCTGTCCTGACGGACGCTGACCTCAGCGATAGCCACGCGGCGACGGCCCGGGAGTCCGGGCTGGCGGAGGCCGCCGAGGACATCGAGACGAACACGAAACTGTAGCGGGCTGGGGCCGACCACGAACCTGTGGTGGCCCAGCGTTCAAGTACCATCCCGGGACCAGCGATAGCTATGCCGGAGTCGTCCCTCGTCGCCGCCAGCGAACTGGGTCGGGCGGTCTACTGCCCGCGACAGCTCTACTACGCTCGACGGGACGACTGCGGCGAGCCACCCACCGAGGTCCTGGACCGGCGGGAACTCGCGTTCCGGTATCCCACGCTTCGGGCGGCCAGCGACGATAAACTGCAGTCCGAGCCGCTTGCCGTTGACCCGACAGCGTACCGGGAGAACCTCGACAGCCTCGCTGACTCCCCGCACTGGGACGCGCTGGTCCAGCCCCTGGACCGGGAGACTGTCCTGACCGGGAAGGACTGTCGCGGCGTCGCCCACAAACTCGTCGATGGCGGGGGGTTCGACATGGACACCGACGAGTCGCCGCCCGTTCCGGTGTTCGTCTCCGGCGGCGTGCCGCCGCCCCAGGGGGTGTGGGAGCCCCAGGCGGTTCGCGCAACCGCGCTGGCGAAGGCGCTCGCGTGGGAGCGCAAGCGCGAGGTCCCCCGCGCGCTGGTCGAGTACCCTGCCGTCGGCGTCGTTCGCCGGGTCAGGCTGACGACCCGGCGGGCGGCTCGCTACCGGCAGGCGCTCCGGACGGTCCGGACGCTGGAAGGGCCGCCGCCGCGGCTCTCGAGCGACGCGAAATGCGACGCCTGCGAGTTCCAGGAGACTTGCGGGGTGCGCACCCGGTCGCTGCGCTCGCTGTTCGGCCTCTGAACGACGGGCAAGCCAGCGTCTGCTCGTCGCCCGGTCAGTGGTCGGTCAGCCACGCCGCCACCTCGGCTGCGCGGGCGCCCCGGCGGTGAATCTCGTCGCGTCCGGGGTCGACGACGGTGCTCTCGCCGCCGGGCGTCTCGCCCGCGTCGAGGACCGCGCCGACGGGCTCCCGAATCTCCGGGGCGACCTCGTCGGGTCGCGTCGCGTTGGCGCCGCCGCTCGGGTTTGCGCTGGTGGCGGTGATCGGTGCGAACTCCTCGAGGAGCGTGCGTGCGACGTCGTGGTCCGGGATGCGGAGCCCGACGCGGTCACGTCCCGCGGTCAGCACGTCCGGCACGTGCTGTTGGCGTTCGACGACGACGGTGACGGGGCCGGGGAGAAACTCGCGCATGAACGCCTCCTCGCGCTCGGTCACCGTGACGTGAGAAAGCGCCGCGTCGACGTCGGGTACCGCCATGGAGAGTGGCTCATCCCGGGACCGACCCTTCAGTTCGAACACCCGCTCGACGGCGTCGCTGGCGATGGCATCGGCACCGAGCCCGTACACCGTATCGGTGGGGTAGACCGCCAACTCACCGAGTGCGAGGAGGTTGGTCGCCCGGACGATGTCGTCGCGCATGGCTGTCGTGTGGGCAGCGGCGGGAAAAAGCGGTGCGGTTGTCCCCTCAGCGGGAATCGAGTTCAGCCTCGATTGCGTCGTAGTCTGGGAAGTCGGGCCACTCCTCGGCGACCCAGGCATACTCGACTGTCCGGTCCTCGTCGACGAGGAAGACCGCGGGTCGGTGCTCGGTGATACCGGCCATCCCGTCCAGGTCGTGCTCGATGCCGTAGCGGTCGGCGACGCCGGCGCCGGGGTCCGAGAACAGGTCGTACGCCATCCCGCGTTCCCCGATGAACGTCTTGTGCTCGTAGGGGGTCGAGATGGAGATACCCACGACGGTGAGGTCGTCGCCGCCCCAGCCGCGGTCGCGAATCTCGTTCCAGACGTACGTCGCGGGGAAGGCGCCGTCCATCGGGAACGCCACCAGCAGCACCGCGCCCGCGTCGGTGAGCGAGGAGAGCGACCGGTCCTCCCAGAACTCCTCGGTGACCAGCGGGCGGGTAAAATCCGGCACCGTGTCCCCCGCAGTGACGTGGTCGGTTTGGGGCAGGTCGACGACCTCGAACTCCATCAGGCCGGCACCTCCTCGCCGTAGGTC
>CAYXXM010000181.1:0-4572 GCA_964469085.1 uncultured Haloferacaceae archaeon | reverse complement strand
TGCGCGCCTCGCTCCGTTCGCGCTGCTCACTCCGCTGCGGTGCTTGGAGGGGCCGCCGTCGCCGAACGGGCAGCCCCTTTCAGCCCCGCCCGGCGGAACCGCCCACACCCTCCCCAGCCGACTCCATCGCTTCGTCGCCGGGCTGCGCCCGGCTGTCACCGGAAGCCATCGGCTTCCGGTTGCCCGAGGAGCGACGCTTCTCGATGCTAGCGGGACCTTCGGTCCCGCCGTGCTCGCTCGTCCCTCACGCCGGGTCGCGTCACGAGGGCGTTGTGCGGCGCCCCCAGGCGGGCGCCGCACGGCCAGCGAGAGCTTTGCTTTCGCCCTGCTCCCGCTTCGCGCCACCGCAAGGGCGGAAATTTCAGTACCAGAAAACACGCCATGTATTTTCCAGAACCGCCTGTGAAACCGCCGTTCAATACAGGAGAACAATGTAATACACAGGTCGGCAGTCTGCATAGAACCTGGTACGTCCGGCGTGTTGAATACCGATGCCTGACTCAATGGGTTGAATCGGCCACTTCGTGTCTCGTTGCTTCCGTCACCGAAAGGTCACCGTCGACAGTTAGGGTGAGTGCATCATCGTCTGCGGTAAACGTATACAGGGCCTCGAGTGGGTCGGTCGAGACGATCTCTTCCATGCATTCGGAAAGGTGGAACGCGTCGGACACGAACGGATCGATCCCGTGGTCGGTCATGAATGCCAACAGATCGACGGTGCCCAGGGCATGGGTCGGATAGGGGGACCTCGTCTCGAAGATGCAGTTCGTACAGTTCACGGTGATGCTCACGCCGAACTGGTGGTCGCATTCCTTACAGAAGTCTTCGGAATCATCGTGACCCTCGCAGATATCCGCCGAGCGGTCAATGGTAGCGGAGCAGCGTGGACATACCCCTCGGACAATGGCCTGGACATCCGCCACAGTCCAGATTCCCGCTGCCTCCAGTATCTCTGTCGGTGTCCGGTCGTAGACGCCAGCTGGCGGGATTCTCACGTAGCCGACGATGTCGCTATCGGAGATGGGCCACTGCTCGGCGAGAGTCGAGTCTCCGATTCGCCCCTCGCATTCGTCGCAGTAGATCACGACAACCTCGTCGTAGTACGCCACCTCCGTCGAGGTTCCACAGTACATGCAGGCAATGTCCACGCCGGTCCGTCCGAACATTGGGCCTTCGGTCACGACACCCGAGAAGACGGCTTCGACGACGCGCCGGCCTGCAGGACGGGGGAGGTACCCCTCCTCGGTCTTACGAACGAAGTGACCCACGAGTTTCTCGAGGTGATACGTGAAATTCGCCGTATCCTCGTACTCGATGCGGTTGAACAGCTCCGAGTACGCCAGCGGGCCGTCGGCCTCACCGAGAATCTGGAGAATCTGAAGACGGGTTTCGTTCCCCAGCACGGAGAACGCCTCGTCGGCTGATAGTGTGGTGGACACGCCCTCCCTGTCGGTCGTCATGGTGTGGAGTACATGATGTGAGACGTAAAGCTGTGCTGGGAGTATGGGGCCGATGCCGAGCAGCGGGTCTGTGATGAAATGCCGTCGCCGGTGACGTCAGGCCGACATTCCCGGCACGTAGTATCATGTTTCTAAGAATAAATGTCTGCAGATTAACGTTATCACACGTCCCGGCCGACCACGAGGAGCCAACACCCGGAACGGCTGCGTGACAGTACCGTCGGCGTATTCCTGCTCACGTCGTCAGTACTAACGCACGGATACGACCGAATAACTCCGATACCGTCTCGAACTATTGCTTGAATGAACCAACACTCATATCTACTGATACTGGTTCATGCAACCAGAAGCCACGCCACCACCAGCGCAATCCCGGCACCCACGAGCGTCCCAATCGCGTTGCTCGCTGCCAGACCCCGCTCACCGCGCGCCCAAACTTCGACGGTCTCCATTGAGAAGGAGGAAAACGTCGTGAAGGCGCCGCAGGCACCGGTGCCCACGAGCAACACTATCTCGCTCCCGGCGCCACCGAACGTGAGCAGGCCGAGCACGAACGTGCCGAGGACGTTCACCGCGAACGTTGGGGCGAGGAACCGGTCAGCCATGGTGTGGTGTGCCAGGAGTTCGCCGACGCCGTACCGCGCGACGGCGCCGACGGCGCCGCCGAGACCGACGAGAACAGGGGCAGGAGCTGCGAGACTCACGCCGACTCACCTCCTGGCCCCGCGTCGAGCACTCGTTCGGCGACGACGCGTCCCACGACGGCGCCGGCGAAGCCGAGCGCGTAGTTCGCGAGGACGTTGCCGGCGATGAGCGCGGGAGTGGCGGCCAGCGCCGACTCGACGGCGAATGTTGAGTAGGTCGTGTACGAGGAGAGGAAGCCGGTGGCGATGACTGCCTCCATCGGCGACGAGAGCCGCCCCGCCGCGGCGACGGCGAGGACCGCGCCGAGGGCGAACGCGCCGGTGACGTTGGCGGCGAGCGTCGGCAGCAAGCTGGCCGCGGCGCCGCCGCCGAACAGGCGTGCAAGGACGACGGCGAGCAGCCAGCGCGCGTTCGCGCCGGCGAACCCGCCGAGGACCACGAGCGCGAGAGTTCGGCCCCGTGTCTGCACACCGACGTCTGCCACCGGCCGCGGCTTATCGCTGTCGTTCCGGGCTGTGAGCCTGTCACGCGGTGGGGGCGGAAAGAAAACCGTTAAACGGCGTGCGGGGCACATTCCGGGTATGGCTGGAACTATCGAAGTGCTCGTGGCTGGCGGCGAGGCCGACCCCGGCCCGCCCCTGGGTCCCGAGCTCGGACCGACGCCCGTCGACGTGCAGGCGGTCGTCCAGGAGATCAACGAGCGGACCGAGGCGTTCGACGGGATGGAGGTCCCCGTCACCATCGACTACGAGGACGACGGCTCCTTCGGCATCGAGGTCGGCGTCCCACCGACGGCGGAACTCATCAAGGACGAGGCCGGCTTCGACACCGGGTCGGGCGAGCCCCAGGAGACCTTCGTCGCCGACATCAGCGTCGACCAGTTGAAGAAAATCGCCGAGCAGAAGAGCTCCGACCTGCTCTCCTACGACGTCCGGAACGCGGCGAAGGAGGTCGCCGGCACCTGCGTCACGCTCGGTGTCACCATCGAGGGCGAGGACGCCCGGACGTTCAAGCAGCGCATGGAGTCGGGCGACTACGACGACCAGTTCGCCGACGAAGCGACCGCGGCCTGAGTTCGGCGGTTCCGTTCTCCGCGTTCCTTCCGCCCTGGAGCAACAGCGCTGTCGGGAGGATTGTGACAGCAGGCGGGACGCCGCTCAGTCCTCGCCCGACCGCGCGTTAAACTTCCTGGTCAGGGCGCCGGTCACATCCGAGAGATAGGCGGCCCCCCAGAGCGCGACGACGACGCCGCCCAGCGTGTCGAACACGAGGTCCTTCATCGTGTCATCGAGGCCGTACTGTGTCAGGACACTCCCGGAGCCGGTCATCGCGGCGAAGCGACCGATGGCGAACTCGATGACTTCCCAGAACACGCCGAACGCGATGGTGAACAGGAGGATGAACACGAAGAGGAACTCCGAGGGGAACCGGAGCGAGGTCGTGTGGTTGTCGAGCGCGCGAACGGTCGTGTAGCCCACGGCGGCGACGATGCTCGCCGAGAACGCGTGGGTCAGGTGGTCCCACCACCAGACCGAGCGGTAGGGGCTGAGCGGCGACCCCGGCAGGCCGACGGTGCCGAACGCGTGCAGGAAGACGGCGGTGGTGATCCAGAGCACCAGCGTGGGGTCCATCGGGATGTTGTAGTCCCGCTCCAGCACCGCCGGGAGGTAGGTGACGGCGAACGCGACGCTCGCGTTGACGACGATGCCGACACTCCCACGTTCCAGGCCGATAGCGATGATGCCGACGAGCGCGAACTCCATCGCCCGCGTGGCGAGACGCTGGGTCCGGTCGCTGACCGCAAAGCGGTCCTGAAGGCTCACTGTCCATCACCCTCTTCGAGGGTAACGACATCCTGCAGTCGCTCCGGCAGGCGGTCCGCCGTATGAGCGAGCCGCCTGAAGTAGAACTCGAACAGCACGCCCGAGAGCACGCCAGCGACGGTGGCGGCGACGAAGTCCCACATCAGCGCCGTCTCCACGACCTGCTCGGGGCCGCGGCCGAGCAGGAACGACGTACCGAGGTAGAGATCCGAGAGCCACTGGGCCACGGCCCAGACGCCGGCCGCCGCCATCGTGGCGACGACGACGAACAGGACGGCAAAGCGGTCGTTCATCCGCACGGCGGTGAACAGGTCGATTTCGACGGCGATGACCAGCGCGACGGCGGCGACGGCGACGTACGTCGTGACCCGTCCGGTCAGGGTGAGTGAGCCCACCCGCTGGCCCGCGATAAGCATGCGCCCCACGAGGGGGACCGCCGCGAGCGCGAGCAGTTCCCACGGCAGCATCGCGTCCCGGTCGCGGTACGCAATTGCCGGGACGACTGCCAGCGCGACCACGACGAGCACGAAC
Source organism: uncultured Haloferacaceae archaeon (assembly GCA_964469085.1). Taxonomy (GTDB): domain Archaea; phylum Halobacteriota; class Halobacteria; order Halobacteriales; family Haloferacaceae; genus Halolamina. The sequence continues at coordinate 113 of CAYXXM010000181.1, read as the reverse complement.
CCGGTCCACAGCGGCTCACCGGCCAGTAGCTCGCCGGCTGCGGCGACTGTGAGAAAGCCGAGAACGACCCACGCCGCGACGGCGTTGCGCTGATCGGCCTCGACGACACTCAG
>CAYXXM010000180.1:0-4660 GCA_964469085.1 uncultured Haloferacaceae archaeon | reverse complement strand
TCCTCCGTCACCGCTCGCGCATCGAGGTAGTTTGCCGCTCCCTGCGGTCGCGTTTACCTACCTCGTGAACAGCCCCGTGGTCAGCACCTCACACCCGTCCTCGGTCACGATGAGGCTATGCTCGGCCTGCGAGACGAGCTGACCATCGTCCTCCTGCAACACCGGATACCCCTTGATGGCGCCGTCGGTTTTCAGCCGTCGCAGCGCCATCGACGGCCGCGGCGTGTCCAGCCAGCGCTCCGCGAAGGGGAGACCGTCGAACTCCGAGCTGATCTGCTCCAGCGCCTGCCGGGCTGCCCGGTCACGCACCGAGCGCTCCTCCTGGAGTTCGAAAATCTGCTCGTGGCGCCCTTCGCCGACTTTCCCGCTGCCGTCGGTGACGAACGGCTCGATGGCGACGACCTGCCCGGCCTCCAGTTCCGTCGAGCGCTCGACGCCGCGGTTCGGAATTGACGGCCCCGTGTGGGCGTCGTAGTGGCCGAGTCCGTGGCCCGAGAGGTTGAGCACCGGCGAGTAGCCGTAGCCGTCGATGACGTTCTCGATTGCTTGGCCGACCACGCCCACCTCGACGCCGGCGGCCACCTCGTCCACGGCCGCCTCCAGCGCCTCTTCCGCTGCCTCGACCATCTCGTCGTTGCCGGAGAAGTCGACGGTGACCGCCGCGTCGGCGATGTAGCCGTCGACGTGAACGCCGATGTCCAGACAGACCATGTCGTCCTTGCCGAACGTCGCGTCGTCGTCGGCCTCCGGCGTCGCGTGGGAGGCCTCCTCGTCGATGCTGATGTTCACCGGGAACGCGATTCCGCCGCCGAGTTCGGTGATGCGCTCCTCGGCGGACGTCGCCACGTCGAGATGTGTCGCCCCCGGTTCGACCATCTCGCGGGCCTCGTTCATCACCGTCGTCAGGATGTCGCCGGCCTCGCGGTGCTTCTCGACCGCCTCCTCGCTCAGGTCGCCGTGGCTCATTACCGGGCGTTGGCCCGACGCTGGCAAAGGGGTTGCGGGAGCGGGTCGGACAACCCGCGGTCGAAACCGCTACTTCATCGCCGTACTCGTCTGCATCCCCGCCGAGTTGAACGCGGCGCCGGTCCCGTCCTCGTCGCAGACGATGACGCCCGCCGAGGAGCCAGTAATGTCGTCGAACTCCTCGATAGCGGTCTCGGCGGCGGTCTGGGCGTCGGCGCCCGCCTCCAGATACCGGACGGCGCGGCGAGTCAGCGTCACCTTGGCGATGTCCTCGCCCGCGCCGGTCGCCGAAGCCCCGCCGGCGGGGCTGCAGTAAAAGCCCGAGCCGACCTGCGGGACGTCGCCCACGCGGCCCGCGAGCGCCCACGAGCGCCCGCCGGTGGAGGTGGCGGCGGCGAACTCGCCGTCCTCGAACGCGACCGCTCCCACGGTATCGTGGCCGCCGAACCGCTCCTCGAGCCACGCCAGATGGGCTCTCGGCCCGGCGGTCGGGGGGTTCTCCTCCGCGTAGTCCTCAGCCGACTCGGCGGTGAGGAGGTCGACTCCTGTCTCGACGCCGAACTCCGCCGCGAGGTCGACGGCGTGCTCGCCGCTGACGAAGATATGGGGTGTCTCCTCCATCACGACACGGGCGGCGGAGATGGCGTCGCGCACGCCGTCCATGCTCGCGACGGCGCCCGTCTCGCGGTCGGAGGTCATCACGCCGGCGTCGGTCCGGACCGCGCCATCGGACTGGACTGCGCCGCCGTAGCCCGCGTTGAACCGGTCGGACGCTTCGAGCACGTTGACCGCAGCCTCGACGGCGTCGAGCGGCGTGTCGGCCTCGGCACCTGCTGCTGCGGCGTCGTCGAGCACTGCCTGTCGTGGCTCGGGTTCGTCGGGGACGCCACCGGCCCCACCGTGGACGATGATTCGCATACCCCGAGGGGCGGTGGGGACAGGTATCAATCCACGGGAAGCGGGCCTGTGGGCCGGCTACTCGGCTGGCGGGGATGGCTCTGATAGTCCCGCGGTACATGGATAGCGGCAGGCATTTAGCCGCGCTGCCTGAACCGACTGGTGTCTATGAGCTACGAGCACATCGAGCCGCCCGAGCAGGGCACGAAGATCCGTCTCGCCGACGAGGAGACGGGCGAGCTGGCCGTTCCGGACGACCCCATCATCCCGATAATCCACGGCGACGGCATCGGGAAGGAGGTGGGTCCTGCCGCCCAGACGGTGCTGACCGCGGCCGCCGAGGCGACGGGCCGCGAGGTCAACTGGATGCGGGTCTACGCCGGCGAGACTGCCCGCGAGATGTACGACGAGAATCTCCCCGACGAGACGGTCGAGGCCATCCGCGAGCACCGCGTCGCCATCAAAGGGCCGCTCACGACGCCCGTCGGCGCCGGCTTCCGGTCGCTCAACGTCGCCCTCCGGCAGACGCTCGACCTCTTCGCCAACGTCCGCCCGACGTACTACCTCGAGGGTGCGCCGTCGCCGATGAAGACGCCCGAGGAGATGAACATGGTGACGTTCCGGGAGAACACCGAGGACGTCTACGCCGGCATCGAGTGGGAGGCCGGCACCGACGAGGTCGAGCAGGTCCGCGAGTTCGTCGAGGACGAGATGGGCTTCGACGAGACCATCCACGACGGCCCCGTCGGCATCGGCATCAAGCCAATCACGGAGAAGGGCTCCAAGCGCCTGGTGCGCGAGGCCATCGACTACGCCATCGAGAACGACCGTGACAAAGTCACGCTCGTCCACAAGGGGAACATCATGAAGTTCACCGAGGGCCAGTTCGGTGACTGGGGGATGGAGGTTGCCGAGGATGAGTACCCCGACGACGAGGTCTTCGCGGCACCGGACTCGCTCTGGGAGCAGGAGGGTGAGGTCGAAATCCCCGAAGATGCGGTCATGGTCGAAGAGCGCCTCGCCGACGCGATGCTCCAGTGGATGCAGCTCCGCACCGACGAGTTCGACGTGCTCGCGATGCCGAACCTCAACGGCGACTACCTCTCCGACGCCGCGGGCGCCCAGATTGGCGGGCTCGGCATCGCGCCGGGGGCGAACTTCGGCCACGGCCGTGTGCTCGCCGAACCGGTCCACGGCTCCTCGCCGAAGAACGCCGGGCAGAACAAGGCCAACCCGACCGCGCTGATCCTCTCTGGCCGACTGATGTTCGAGCACATCGGCTGGGAGGATACCGGGACGTTGGTCCGCGACGCCGTCGAGCAGACGATTTCCGCGGGGAACGTCACCTACGACATCGAGCGCCACCGCGAGGACGCGACGAAGCTCTCGACGACGGAGTACGCCGACGCCGTCGTGGAGAACATTCAGAAGCTCTCGTAACCAGATTCAGACGTTCGCTCTTCTTTCGCGGTTGCTCGTACACGCCTGATCCAGTAGCTAGCGGTACGATTTCTTCTTTCAGAACTGGCTCTGTATCGGTGGTAGATACAGGCGTTACTCTACCAAGTCCGCTTCCGGGATACCACCCTCGGGAACGTTTGGTGCCGCGACTGTGAGCACACGACCGTCCTCGTCGCCGATGTTTTCGTATCCTCTGGCAATATCGGGACTGGCGGCAAAGGCCGCACCCGGTCCCACCTCGTGCGCGTCCGTATCTCCGGGGCGGCCGATCTCTACACGGAACGTCCCTTCAAGGACGTAGTAGAACTCCTCTTGCGTTGAGTGACCGTGTGAGCCCATCTGCTCGCCGGGAGGAATGTGCCAGAGTTTCACTTTCATCTCCTCGGTTTCCAGCGCTACCTCGTCCAGATTCTGAACGCCCAACGGGGCAAATTTTTCGGAAACTTCGTCTATCTCGGCCACCCGAATAATGGGTACGTCATCAACGTGGGTTACGTTGTATCTAGAGTCAACCATATCACACCTTCCCGCTCGTCACTCAAAGTAATTACGTAAAACCGAGAACACGATGTGCAACTCGCACGAACTACGCACCAAGCGGTTCGCGGGTGGTCCTGAGTAACGAAACCGCGCTACGAACGACTAAAACGAAGCAACGCTACGCCTCACCTTCCTGCGAGTTCGAGCGCCTCTGCTCGCGCATGAGCGCGCTGTTCGTCACTGTCGGCGTCGATGTCCGCGAACTCTTCGCCCGCTACTCCGCCCAGTCCGGGTCGGTCCGCGGCGGCGCGAACACGTCGATGCCCTTCACCGCCTCGTCGCCCTCGTTGACCGCGCCGTGAACCTCGTCGCTCAGCAGGGTGTAAGACTCGCCCGGCCCGACGGTGATGCGCTCCCCATCTTCGAGTTCGAAGGTGAGTTCGCCCTGGGTGATGAGGCCGGCCTGTTCGTGGTGGTGGCTGTGAGACGGGACCTCGGCGCCAGGGTCGATGGTGAAATGCTGGACGCTCGTTTCCTCGCCGGCGGCGCCGACGACCAGGTGGACGTCGTCGACGGCTTCGACGTAGTCGTCGTCGGCTGGGACGTACGTGTCCATGTGGGGCTGTGGCGAGGCGAGACGTATAGTTCCTCAGTTCGCGGCGAATGGGTTCGAGACAACCGAGTCTCGGTTTCGTGTTTCGGCCTGATTTGGGGTGTCACGGCAACGGCGTACAGCAACAACGGCACTGCGGAGTTCCCCTGACCAATTGGGCCGCACCGCCTGCCGCTCCGCGGCCTCATGTGCTCGCGGCTTCGCCGTCGCCGGGCTTCGCCCGGCTGTAAGCGGAACCTTCGG